>NZ_JAZHLI010000041.1:0-42193 GCF_036549475.1 Aurantimonas sp. A2-1-M11
ACGGCATCCTCCCAACGGCGAAAATCCGCCGGCCAAGCGAAGAATCCATCGCAACCGCAAACGCAAGTGAACAATCAGACTACAAAAATTTCCAAATGCGATTCCCCTGGCATCGGCGCGGCGAACGCTTCCGGCCTCCCCTGCGGCATGCTACCTGATCGGGGTTCGCCGCGCCGGATGGCCCCTGCCGCTCGGCACCTGGTTCATGTCGCTTTCGGGAGGACCGTCAGTGCGCTTTGCCGTGACACTTTTTCTGTGCCTTTGCCTGGCGGGAACTGCCCGGGCCCAGTCGCTGGTGAAGGCCGGCGACGTCGACCAGATCGTCGACATCGCGCGCGGCTTCGGCTCCGGGACGCTGGAGAAGGAGGACAACATTTTCGTCCGCGGACGCATCGACGGGACCCTCTACGCGGTGTTCTTCAACGATTGCAATGCCGACCGGAGCGAGTGCCAGAGCCTGCAGTTCTATGCATCCTGGGACGGGTCCGAGATCGATCCGGCCGCGATCAACGGCTGGAACCGCGACAAGCGCTTCGCCAAGGCCTATCTCGACGCCGAGAACGAGCCGGTGCTGGAGATGGACGTCAATCTGCGCCACGGCGTGACCCGCGGCAATCTCGAGGACACTTTCGACTGGTGGCGCCTTTCGCTGAAGGAGTTCCAGACCACTTTGCTCAAACAGTAGGACGAAGCCGGCGCGCCTGGAACGAAAGCGCGTCCAAGGCGCCGATCTGTCGTCCGGTCGTTCCGGACCTGCCAGCGGCGTCCGGCCTTTGCCCTGCCAGTGGACCCTTGCCATGACTGACCGGATCGGCGCCTGGCCGGATCATAGCGCCTTGCGGCGCCGCACCCGGTGCCTGCCGGCATGAGTGCCGTGCGCGATCTGCCGGAGAGGGTGCCGGATGCGCCGCGCCGCCTGCAGCGGGCGGCCGGCACCGCGGCAGCGCAGTTCCGCCGCGTGGACGTGCGAACCCGGCTGCAGCGGCTGCACCAGTCCGGCTGCCTCAAGCTGCGCTTTCCCCGCCTGCCGCGCCCCGGCGCCGAGGCGATTCTCATCAACAGTTCGGGCGGCCTGACCGGCGGCGACCGGCTGTCCCAGGACTTCACCCTGTCGGCCTGCGCGGACCTGACTGTGACCACGCAGGCCTGCGAGCGGATCTACCGTGCTGCCGACGGCGACCCCGCGCAGGTGAGGACACGGGCAACGCTGGGGGACGGCGCGCGCTTTGCCTGGCTGCCGCAGGAAACCATCCTCTTCGACGGCGGCCGCGTCCGGCGCTCGCTCGAACTGGACGCCGCGCCGGATGCGCGGTTTCTCCTCTGCGAATCGCTGATCCTCGGCCGCGAACTGATGGGCGAGACGGTGGCGACCGGCCATTTCCACGACCGGTGGCGCATTCGCCGGGCCGGCCGGCTGGTCTTCGCCGACGATCTGCGCCTCGATGGCGACATCGCCAGGGACATGGCCGAGCCGGCATCGCTGGGCCCGAACCGGGCGCTGGCGACGATCGTCGCCTGCCTGCCCGACGGCGAGGCGCGCCTCGACTGGCTGCGCGCCACCATCGGCGAGAATGGCGGCGCCAGCCTCGTCGGCGGCCTACTCGTTGCCCGGATCAGGACCCGGTCCGGTTTTTCGCTGCGCAAGCGGCTGATACCGGTGCTTTCGGGTCTGGCGGACGGGCCGTTGCCGCTTGTATGGTCGCTATGACGCATCTGCGAAGGAACCCGGCATGCAACTGACCCCCCGCGAAAAGGACAAGCTGCTCGTCTCCATGGCTGCCATGGTGGCACGCCGCCGGCTGGAACGAGGCGTCAGGCTCAACCATCCCGAGGCGATCGCGCTGATCACCGACTATGTGGTCGAAGGCGCGCGCGACGGGCGCAGCGTCGCCGACCTGATGGAGGCGGGCGCTCACGTGATCACCCGCGACCAGGTGATGGAGGGGATTGCCGAGATGATCCACGACGTCCAGGTCGAAGCGACCTTTCCCGACGGCACCAAGCTGGTGACGGTGCACGAGCCGATTCGCTGACGCCGGGGTGACGGCGCCGGGCTCGGACCGCGTCTTATGGCGCGTGTCTACTTCTGTTCCGCGGCAGTTGCAGCAGCCGGTTCGTCCGTCGGCGCGGCTGGTTCGAGTGCGGAGACGGTCATTGCCGGTTCTTCGGCTGCAACCTGGACCGCGGTGTCGCCCACGAAGCGATAGCCCTGCTCGATGACGGAATAATAGGCGGCGCCGGTGACCGGCCCGATGGTGACGGTGCGGACCATCAAGGGCTGTGCCGGTCCCACGGGACCGAGCGACAATCCGAGAAACGCCGCGATCAGAAGCGACCTCAGCATGCGAACTCCAGCCTGTTGTGCGGATGCGGGTTCCGATCGTTGGATGCCGGACCTCTGCCTACTTCCGTAACGTCATCATGCACTGTTTTGTTCCGTGCCAAAGTCCTTTTTTGGGAAGGTCGTCAACGCAGAGCACCAGAGATAGCGCGGGAAGGTTTCACGAGTCCCTGACATCGTCAGCCTAGTTTCCGACAGGCTTTCCAAAACCCTGCGGTCGCCTGCGCCCTTCGCACGTGCGAAAAACCTCCCAGAAAGCCTTTGACACCCGGTCGGGCCGCTTCCATGATCGCCATTGGACCCGCCGGGTCGGAGGTCCCGCGGGGCGTCGGGACGGCGGGCCGGACGCGACCCATACCGGGGCGCCCGTCGACCAATCTGAGGGACATCTGCATGCTCACACGTTTTGCCATCGCCGCCGCGACGCTGATCGCCGCCACCGCGCCGGCCTTTGCCCATCTGGATCCTGCCGCCCACGGGTCGCTGCTCGCCGGCGTCTCGCATCCGCTCTTCGGCTGGGACCATGTGCTGGTGATGGTGGCCGTCGGCCTGTGGGCCGCGATGATCGGCGGGCGGGCGCTCTGGGTCGTGGCGGCGGCGTTCGTCGCCATGATGGGCATCGGCTATGCCATGGCGGTCGCGGGCTTCCCGCTGCCCTTCGTCGAGCCGGTGATCCTCGCCTCGGTGGTCGCGGTGGGCCTGATGGTCGCCGCCGCCGTGCGGCTGCCGGTTCCGGCCGCTGCCATGGTGGTCGGCGCCTTCGCCCTGTTCCACGGCTCGGCCCATGGCGGCGAACTCGGCAGTGCCGGCGCGCTCTCCTTCGGCCTCGGCTTCGTGCTTGCCACCGCCGGCCTGCATGCCGTGGGCATCGGCCTCGGCACGGGCCTGTCGCGCATCGCGAGCCCGCTGCTGGTGCGCGGCCTCGGCGCGACGTCGGCGGTTGCCGGCCTCTATCTGATGGCCGGCTGAGCCGCGTGCACCCTTCGGGCCAAGGCCTGCACGACAGGGGGCTCGCCCGGACATGGGCGGGCCTGACCGGAAAGGAACATCGTGCCTGAATTCATTCGGGCGCCACAGCCGGTCGGTGAATACGACCTGATGTCCATCGGCCCGGTGCTGCTCGTGGTGCTGGCCATCATCACCATCCGCAAGCTCTGGAGTAACAGGTCATGATCCCCGGCGAAATCCTCACCCTGGACGGCGACATCGTGCTCAACGAGGGCGCGGAACCGCTGACGATCACGGTCGGCAACACGGGCGACCGGCCGGTTCAGGTCGGCAGCCACTTCCATTTTGCCGAAACCAACCCCGCCCTGACCTTCGATCGCGACGCCGCCCGCGGCATGCGGCTGGACCTGGCCGCCGGCACCGCCGTGCGCTTCGAGCCGGGGCAGACCCGCGAGGTCACGCTGGTGCCGCTCGGTGGCGCGCGGAAGGTCTACGGGTTCAACGGAAAGGTGATGGGCGCGCTCTGAACGGCGCGACGCCGGCGCTCGAGCGCTGCTGGTCCCTGGCCGCAATGGCGGCGGCTGCGAATTTCGCAGCTGGCTGCAGGAGCGGCGTTGCGCGGCTGTGAAATGGGGGACCGTACGGGACGGGGGGTGGTCCCGTCCGCGTCCCACACCCACCTGAGGAACGGGCCATGGCGACTGCCCCGCTGGTGAGGGACGAGACCGCCAGTCCCGAGGTCCGTGCCGTGTTCGACGATATCCGGGCCACCCGCGGCTCGGACTTCGTCAACCATTTCTGGCGGGTTCTCGCAGCCGACCCGGCGACCCTGAAGCGGACATGGCAGGAGGTGAAGGCGGTGATGGGCGCGCCCGGCGTGCTCGATCCGCTGACCCGCGAGATGCTCTACATCACCGTCTCGGCTACCAATGGCTGCAGCTATTGCGTCCATTCCCACACGGCCGCAGCGCGAGCGAAGGGCATGACCGACGCGCAATATGGTGAACTGCTGGCGGTCATCGGACTGGCGGCCAAGACCAACCAGCTGGCGCAGGCGTTGCAGGTGCCGGTCGATCCTGCGTTCGAAGTCTGAGCGCCGACGCACTCCTGGCGCCGCGCCGGCAGGTTCAGTCGCCGTTCGGCTTGGGGATGGCGCTCGGCGCGTCCGAGAGGCCACGGCGTATCGCGCCGAGATCGACGGCCACCGTGGGCTTGGTGATCCGATAGTCGCGGTCGGAGCCGGTGCCCGGCGTGCCGATGCCGTCGCTCGTGCCGAATGTCGTGACCGAGGATGTGCCGGCGCCGCCGTCGGAGCGCGCCAGCTCGTCGGCATTCAGGCTGTTGATCGTTGCAGAGCCTTCGCTGGCGCGGCCGAGGGTCGAGTCGGTGTCGAGGCCGGTCGCGCCGGACGACGCGCCCGGTGCAATCGGATCGGTCAGGGTCGAGGACGTGCCGGTGTCCGTCAGGCTCGAGCCGGTTCCGATGCCGGAGCCGCCGGTACCGGAAGCACCCGAACCGGTGATGCCGCCGCTGCCCGACGATCCGCCGACGCCACCGGAGATCTGGGCCTGTGCCGGGGCGCCTGCGAGGATGGCCGCAAGGGCGACCAGAAAGGGTACGGATCTGCGCATGGGCTTGGCCTCCGGAAGTTTCGGGCTGGGGCGATGGGTGTCGACGCCCCACGCCTTGTGAACAGCAACACCGCTCGCCCGCGCCGGGTTCCCTTGCGCGGGGTTACCGCGCCTGGGGATTGCGGCGGATGATGGCGCGATGCGATCCGGCCGAACGGCCCCGGGTGACCGCGCTGCGGCCCGCGGCATTGGGCCCCTGCCGCGCGAAGCTGTCGGCGCTGAGGCCGTTGAGATCGGACCGTCCCTCTACGGCGCGTTCCGCCGTGCTCGGCTGGGGCTCACCAGAGCCCGGCCGGGGAACTCTCGGCTTCAGGTAGCTGTCGTCGAAATTCTTGCCGTAGGCGCGCTCGGTGACCGTGTCGCCGAAGACGTCGGCGCCGCGGATGCGGGGGCCGGCAGGTGCGGGCTGACCGCCGCCGATGCGCATGCCCGACGCCGACGAGCCCGGCACATCGCCCATCGGACCCGGGTCGAAGGCCTGGGCGAGGGCGGAGCCGGGCAGAAGCAGCGCGGCGACGAACGCAATCCGGATCATTTCGGCTCCTGGGACATGGACCTGCACGTCGCGCGAACGGGCGCGGGGGGGGCGGCCTCCTGCGGCCAGTCTCGCCGGGATCGACAAAACCGGGAAGACAAGCTTTCGCGACCGACATATGGTCGGCGATGGTGCGGCGCAATGAAGGCGGCTGCGCCGCCCGTGTCCGACCCGTCTGGAGAGACTGCCCATGCCCGCCCGGATTGCCCGCTCCTCCTACGCTGCCATGTTCGGCCCGACGACCGGCGACAAAGTGCGCCTCGCCGATACCGAGCTCTTCATCGAGGTGGAGAAGGATTTTACCGTCTATGGCGAGGAGGTGAAGTTCGGCGGCGGCAAGGTGATCCGCGACGGCATGGGCCAGTCGCAGCATTCGCGGGCCCAGGGGGCCGTCGACACGGTGATCACCAACGCGCTCGTCCTCGACCATACGGGCATTTACAAGGCCGATATCGGCCTGCGCGACGGCCGCATCTGCGGGATCGGCAAGGCCGGCAATCCCGACACCCAGGGCGGTGTCGACATCATCATCGGCCCCGGCACCGAGGCGATCGCCGCCGAGGGCAAGATCGTCACCGCCGGTGGCTTCGACAGCCACATCCACTTCATCTGCCCGCAGCAGGTCGACGAGGCGCTGTATTCCGGCATCACCACCATGCTGGGCGGCGGCACCGGCCCGGCCCACGGCACGCTGGCGACGACCTGCACGCCGGGGCCCTGGCACATGGCCCGCATGCTGCAGGCGACCGATGCCATGCCGATGAACATCGGCTTTGCCGGCAAGGGCAACGCCTCGCTTCCGGCCGCGCTGGAGGAGGTCGTGCTGGGCGGGGCCTGCGCCCTGAAGCTGCACGAGGACTGGGGCACGACGCCCGCCGCAATCGACAACTGCCTGTCGGTGGCCGACGATCACGACGTGCAGGTGCTGATCCACACCGACACGCTGAACGAATCCGGTTTCGTCGAGAACACCGTCGACGCGTTCAAGGGCCGCACCATCCATGCCTTCCACACCGAGGGCGCCGGCGGCGGCCATGCACCGGACATCATCAAGGTCTGCGGCTTGCCCAACGTCATCCCGTCCTCGACCAATCCGACGCGGCCCTACACGACCAACACGCTGGAAGAGCATCTCGACATGCTGATGGTCTGCCACCATCTCGACGCGTCGATCCCCGAGGACATCGCCTTTGCCGAAAGCCGCATCCGCAAGGAGACCATCGCGGCCGAAGACATCCTCCACGATCTCGGCGCCTTCTCGATCATCGCCTCGGACAGCCAGGCCATGGGCCGGGTCGGCGAGGTGATCATCCGCACCTGGCAGACGGCCGACAAGATGAAGCGCCAGCGCGGGCGCCTGGCCGGCGAAACCGGCGACAACGACAATCTGCGCGCCCGCCGCTACGTGGCGAAATACACGATCAACCCGGCGATAGCCCAGGGCATGTCGAGGGAGATCGGCTCCATCGAGGTGGGCAAGCGCGCCGACATCGTGCTCTGGGACCCGGCCTTCTTCGGGGTGAAGCCGATGATGGTGCTGATCGGCGGCATGATCGTCGCGGCGCCGATGGGCGACCCCAACGCCTCGATCCCGACGCCGCAACCGGTGCATTACCGGCCGATGTTCGGCGCCTTCGGCAAGGCCATCGGCCATTCCGCCGTGTCGTTCGTCTCGGGCGCTGCGATGGCCGACGGGCTGCGCGAGCGGATCGGCTGCGAGAAGGCGTTCCTGGCGGTGGAGAACACCCGCGGCGGCATCTCCAAGGCGTCGATGCGCCTCAACGACGCGACGCCGCATATCGAGGTCGATCCGGAAACCTACGAGGTGCGCGCCGACGGCGAACTGCTCACCTGCGAGCCGGCGACGGTGCTGCCGATGGCGCAGCGCTACTTCCTGTTCTAGGCTCCGCCGCAACGACGAAGGCGCAGGCGGGGACGATGATCCGGACCCGCCTGGCCGCCGCGAAGATGGGGGAGCCAGGATGCACCGGAAACAGGTTTCGATCGCCGCGCAGGGCAGGGCCCTTGCCCTGGGCGTTGCTTTTGCTGCCATGGGCGCCTTGCCCGCCCTCGCGCAGGACGGCGCGCCGCTGACCCTCGATCTGGAAGGGCCGGCCGAGCGCACCCGCGTCACCTATCTGTGCCGGGACGAGGCCGAGGCCGAGCCGGTGGAGATGGTGGTCGAATACATCAACCTGCCGTCCAACTCCCTCGCCATCCTGCCGGTGAACGGCCGCGCGACGCTCTTCGTCGACGTCATCTCCGGGTCGGGCGCGAAATACGCCGCCGGGGAGATGGTCTGGTGGACCAAGGGCCGGCGCGGCGACCTCTACAGCGAGCGGCGCAGCGATCCCAGCCAGACGACGGTCTGCCAGGTCCGCCGCTGACTGGAGCGGATGCTCACGCCCCCGCGAGCGCGCGCGCGCGCGCTCTCATGCAGCGCCGGCCGGTAGCCGGCCGCGATCGCCGCGACGCTCGGCATCGGCGTCGCCACGGTGACCGGACCGACCGGCAGGTCCCGGACGGCGTCGTAGCCTCGCGGCGTCCAGCGCAGGAGGCGCCCGGACAGGACGAGCCAGGGCCGGCCCTCAATGACCACGAAGACCCCGTCGGGCAGGTCGCGGGCCGGCTGCTCGACCCTCAGCTGATCGCGCGTACCCCTGGCGATGCGGGCCTCGTGCAGGCAGGCGTCGATGTCGCGGGTGGAGGCGGTGTCGGCCATCCCATTGCCGGCGATGAAGGCGTGGCGAAAGCCGCGGGCCGCCGCGCGCCGGCATTCTGCGCAGGGGCGATGCCCGGCGGCCAGCGCAGTCGCCTCGTCCAGGAAGAACAGCTCGGTGTAGGTCCCCGGCGCCATGACCGCCCGCCTGCGGCCCTTGAACGACAGGACGCAGATGATCCAGGCCTTGTGCTTCCAGCGGCTGACGCCGAGGCGGCGCGCATCGTCATGGAGAATGCCGCGATTGCCCATGAGTTGGCCCCTGGCCGGGTCGGCCACGATCTCGCCGAGGGGCGTCACGCGGTTCTGCAGGGGCATGGATCCGTGTCTCCGTCCCGGTGCCGACGCATTGCGCGCCATGGTCGTGCCGGCGCAGGGGCTGGCCCCCCGCCCCAGGGCACCGTATCGTCGCGGCGCGGACAGCGAAACGGGCCGTGGCCTCGAAGGAAAGAGACAGCAGGATGATCGTCGGCGATACCATCAAGCGGACCGGAGAATGGACGGAGGCGGCGGACACGATCACCCTCGACGAATCGGCGCGCCACCGCCGGCGCATGGCGATGGTCAGCGACGGCGGCATCGCGTTTCTCCTCGATTTGCCGGAAGCGCTCCTGCTCGTCGACGGCGACGCGATCCTGCTCGATGACGGGCGTCTGGTGGCGGTAAAGGCCAAGCCCGAGCAGCTGCTGGAGATCCGCGGGCACGATGCCCGCCATCTCCTGGCGCTGGCCTGGCAGATCGGCAACCGGCATCTGGCCGCGCAGCTGCTGGACGACGCCATCCTGATCCGGCGCGACGATGTGGTGCGCAGCATGCTGGAGGGGCTGGGCGCCCGGGTCACCGAAACCGAGGCGGCCTTCGACCCGGAAGGCGGCGCCTACGAGCCGTCGGGCCACCATCACCCGGCCGAGACGGCACGCTCTTGAGCCGCGATGGTGACGCGGTGCCGGATCCGTCCCCGGTGCCCGCCCCGCATCTGGCCGAGCTTCTGACCCTGTTTTCGCCGGCCTTCCCGATCGGCGCCTTCGCCTGGTCGCACGGGCTGGAGGCGGCCGTCGCCGAGCGCATCCTGACCGATGGACCCTCGGTGGAGGCCTGGGTGCGGGTGCTGCTGGACCGCGGCAGCGGATGGAACGACTTCGTCCTTCTCGCCGAGGCCTATGAGGCGCATCGGGGCCAAGATGAAGCGCGCATCGCGGCGGTGGCCGAACTGGCCGAAGCCCTGGCCGGCAGTGCCGAACGGCGCGCCGAATCGCTGGCGCTGGGGGCGGCCTTCGCCGAAGCCGCACAGCCCTGGGCAAGCGGCGATGCTGCGAACGACCCGGAACCGGGCGGCGTCACCTATCCGGTCGCGGTCGGGCGGCTGGCCGCCGGTGCCGGCTTCGAACTGGACGAAACGCTGCTGGCCTTCGCCCACGGCTTTGCCGCCGCGCTGGTTTCGGCCGCCGTCCGGCTGGTCCCGCTTGCCCAGAGCGAGGCGGTGCGGATTCTGCGCCGGCTGGAGCCCGACATCCGCGACCTGGCCAGCCGGGCGGCCCGTTCCACGCTGGACGATCTCGGCTCGGCGGCGCTAGGGTCGGACATTGCCGCAATGCGGCATGAAACGCTCCCCACGAGGCTCTTCCGCTCATGATCTCCAAGAACGGTCCCCTGCGCGTCGGCATCGGCGGCCCCGTCGGCTCGGGCAAGACGACCCTGGTCGAAAAGCTCTGCAAGGCGGCGCGCGACACCTGGTCGATCGGCGTCGTCACCAACGACATCTACACCCGAGAGGACGCCGAGGCGCTGGTGCGCATGCAGGCGCTGAGTTCGGACCGCATCATCGGCGTGGAGACCGGCGGCTGTCCGCACACCGCCATCCGCGAGGACGCCTCGATCAACATCGCCGCGATCCGCGATCTCAACGCCCGGCATCCGGATCTCGACCTGGTGCTGGTGGAATCGGGTGGCGACAATCTGGCGGCGACCTTCTCGCCGGACCTTGTGGACCTGTCGATCTACGTCATCTCGGTCTGCCAGGGCGACGACATTCCGCGCAAGGGAGGGCCGGCGATCACCCGCTCGGACCTGCTGGTGATCAACAAGACCGACCTCGCGCCCCATGTCGGCGCCGATCTGGAGCGCATGCGGGTCGATGCCGCCAAGGGCCGCGGCGAGGGCACGACGATCTTTGCCGACCTGTCGCGGGCCAAGGGCATCGGCGACATCCTGGCCTTCCTGTCCGAGCGGGGCGGCATGCCGGCGGTGGAGAGCGCCGCGTGACGCGGCTGTGGCTGAAGACGCCGCTGGCCGTCCTTGCGGACGGTGCCGGCGGCGGCCTCGTGGTCGAGGACGGCCGCATCGTCGAACTGGTGGCGTCGGGGCATGCACCACAGGAACCGGTCGACGACAGCTTCGACGCCTCGCGCCATGTCGTGCTGCCGGGCCTCGTCAACACCCACCACCATTTCTACCAGACGCTGACCCGGGCCCATCCGGCGGCGATCGACAAGGAACTTTTTCCCTGGCTGACCAACCTCTATCCGATCTGGGCGCGGCTCGATCCGGACAGCTTCCGCCTGTCGGTGCGGCTCGCCCTGACCGAACTCCTGATGTCGGGCTGCACCACGGCGGCCGACCACCACTACCTCTTCCCCGAGGGGCTGGAGGACGCGATCGACATCGAGGCGGACGAGGCCGGTGCCCTGGGCATCCGCGTGACGCTGACCCGCGGTTCGATGAATCTCAGCAAGAAGGATGGCGGCCTGCCGCCGGATTCGGTGGTGCAGGACGAGGACGAGATCCTGGCCGACAGCGAACGGCTGATCGGGCGCTGGCACGACCGCGCCGATGGCGCGATGACGCAGATCGCCCTGGCGCCGTGCTCGCCCTTCTCGGTGACGAAGAGCCTGATGATCGCCAGCGCGGCGCTGGCCGACCAGCATGACTGCCGCCTGCATACCCATCTGGGGGAGACCGAGGACGAGAACCGCTTCTGCGTCGAGACCTTCGGCTGCCGGCCGGTGGATTATCTGGAGGAGGTCGGCTGGCTCGGGCCCCGGACCTGGCTCGCCCATGGCATCCACTTCACCTCGGACGAATGCCGGCGCCTGGGCGCCCACAAGGTCGGCGTGTGCCATTGCCCGGCTTCCAACGCGGTCCTGGCCTCGGGCTTCTGCCCGGTCAACGAACTGAGGGCGGCGGGCTCGCCCGTCGGCCTCGGCGTCGACGGCTCTGCGTCCAACGATGCGTCGAACCTCATCGAGGCGGCGCGCCATGCGCTGATGGTGGGGCGGCTGAACTACCGGTCCGCCGAGGCGATGACCGCGCGCGACGTGCTGGCCATGGGGACCGAAGGCTCGGCCGCCTGTCTCGGCCGGTCCGATATCGGCCGGATCGCCGTCGGCATGCAGGCCGATATCGCGCTGTTCACCCTCGACGAGCTGCGCTTCTCCGGCGCCCATGACCTGATCGCGGCGCTCGTCCTCTGCGGAGCGACGCGGGCCGACCGGGTGATGGTCAAGGGGACATGGCGGGTCGAGGAGGGTATGCCGGTCGACGTCGACATCGCGCGGCTGCGGGCCGAACACGGCGCCGCCGCCTTGCGCTTTGCCTGAGGCATCCGGGGCCGTCGAGCGGCCCCGGATGCCTCAGGTTCTATTCGCCGTCGGCCTCGCTGCCGTTCGGTAGGGCGTAGGCGATCACGCTGTCGCCGCGCTTGGTGCCGAGCGAGCCATGGCCACCGGCCGAGACCAGCAGATACTGACGCCCGTCCGCGCCTTCGTAGGACATCGGCGTCGACTGGCCGCCGGCCGGCAGCCGGGCGCGCCACAGTTGCTCGCCGGTCGTCACGTCGAAGCCGCGCACGTAATAGTCGAGCGTGCCCGAGATGAAGGCGACGCCGCCGGCGGTGATCACCGGGCCGCCGAGATCGGGAACGCCCATCTCAAAGGGCAGCGGGATTGGCGAGGAATCGCGCACGGTGCCGTTCTTGTGCATCCACACCGTCTCGCCGGTGGTCAGGTCCGAGCCGGCCACGTAGCCCCAGGGCGGCGACTGGCAGGGCAGGCCGAGCACCGAGGTGAAGGGTGAGAGCTCGACCGCATAGGGCGCGCCGAAATTCTCGTTCAGCGCCGGCAGCGCACCTTCCGGCTGTGATTCGTTGATGACCAGGTCGGTGTCGTTCTCGCGGGGCACCAGCCTGGAGATGAAGGCCAGATAGGCCGGCGTCGAGAACATGACGTCGCGCACCGGATCGACGGCGACGCTGCCCCAGTTGAAGACGCCGAAATTGCCCGGATAGACCAGCGAGCCTTCCAGCGACGGCGGCGTGTAGCGGCCCTCGTAGCGGTAGCCGTGGAAGGCGATGCGGCAGGCGAGCTGGTCGAACAGGGTAGCGCCCCACATGTCGCTTTCGCGCATGGCCGGCGGATCGAAGGACAGCGCCGAAACCGGCTGGGTGGGGGCGGTGAAGTCGGGCTCGACGGCGTCGCCGGGCACGGGCTTCTCGACGACCGGCAGGACCGGCTCGCCGGTGCGGCGGTCCAGGACGTAGACCTCGCCTTGCTTCGTCGGCTGGACGAGCACCGGCACGCTGCCGCCATTGATTGTCAGGTCGAGCAGCGAGGGCTGCGACGGGACGTCGTAGTCCCACAGATCGTGATGGACGGTCTGGAATACCCAGCGCACTTCGCCGGTGGCGATGTCGAGGGCGACGACCGAGGACGAAAAGCGCTCGACGGCGTCCGAACGGTTTGCGCCCCACTGGTCCGGCGGCTGGTTGCCCAGCGGCACATAGACCATCCCGAGCGCTTCGTCGGCGGCCGAGATCGCCCAGCTGTTCGGCGAATTCGGCGTGTAGGTCTGGCCTTCCGGCAGCGGTGCCGTCTGGTCCGGATTGCCCGAATCCCAGGCCCAGATCAGGTCACCGGTGTTCACGTCGAAGCCGCGGATGACGCCCGACGCCTCGTTGGTGGAGACGTTGTCGAGCACCGTTCCGCCGACGATGACGACGTTCTCGGTCACCACCACCGGCGAGGTGGAATAGTAGGCGCCGGGCAGGACGTTCGGCATGTTGCGCCACAGGTCGATCTGACCCTCGCCGCCACCGAATTCCGTGCAGACGGCGCCCGTGTCGAGATTGAGGGCAATCAGGCGGCCGTCTGCGGTCGGCATGAACAGCTTGCCGTCGCAGGTCTGGGCCGTCTGCACCGCGGTGGCTGCGGCAATCGGCTGGGCTGCGCCCGGCTCGCCGACCGGTGCCGGAGGACGCGGCTGGTTGGCTTCGCCAGCGTCACCGGTTGTCGACTCGGCCGTCGCCAGATCGCCGCTTTCGGCCAGTTCGGTCGCCGTCGCGGCTTCTCCGTTCGCCTGCGGCGTTTCCGGCGCGGCACCGCTTTGTGCGGGGTCCACTACGCCTGCGGGGGCTGCTGCGGCATCTGCGGCCGGATCGGTGGCATCCGGCGCCGGCGCTGCGGCGGCCGTGCCGCCACCTGGCGCCTGATAGGCAAGGCCGCGGCAGGTCAGGTGCTGCAGGGCCAGTTCGCCCTGGATCTGCGGGTCGTAGCGCCAGATTTCTCCACCGGTCGTGGCGTCGAGGGCGATGACGTTCTGATGCGGCGTGCACAGATACAGCCGCTCACCGATCTTCAGCGGGGTGACCTCGAAGGTCGTCTCGGTGGGATCGCCCGGCTGGGTTTCGTCGCCTGTATGGAAGTGCCAGGCCACGTCGAGCTCGGACACATTGGCGGCCGTGATCTGGGCGAGTGGCGAATAGCGCTGGCCATAGTTGGTGCGGCCGTACTGGTGCCACTCGCCGGGGGGAACGCCGAGATCGTTCGACGCGGTCTGGCGATCCGGCAGGCGCCCTTCTACCGAGTGGAGATCGGTGAACCAGGAGATCGCGGCCACGACGAGGGCGATGACGAGGGCGCCTGACAGGGCGATGCCCGAACCACGCCGTGCCGAGGGCGTGACCTTCACGCCGTCCAGCGCCTGGGCGACGTTTCGCCGGCCAAGGCGCTTGGTCACCCAGGGGAGGAGCAGGAGGATGCCGATGATGAAAATGACGCCGCCGCGGGCCGCCAGGGGCCACCAGTCGAAGCCGACCTCGTAGATCGACCAGATCAGCGTGCCGACGACCAGAGCGGCGTAGAGCAGCAGCGCTTCGGGTCGCCGGCGCTGCAGGAGCAGCGCGGTCACCAGCATCACCAGACCGGCGGTCAGGTAGTACCAGGACCCGCCCGCCACGATCAGCCAGATGCCGCCAACCGTCAGGAAGATCCCGGCGATCGCCAGGACGGCCATCATGATGATCGAGAAGATGGCGGCGGTACGTGAGCCCATGGGACGGTCCTTCGCAGTGCGGCAGTTCACTGCGAGCTATCGTCGCGGACCGACATGTCCAGACCCCCGGCCGGCATGACATCCGTTTTCGCGCCACGTTCTGCGCGAGTGGGTACAAGAAAAGTGACATTGTCCGGCGTGATGTCCGCGCCGTCGGCGCGGTTGCTCAGGCTTTGCCGGTCACCCGGTAGGGCGCCCGATAACGCGCCTCCTCCAGATTGTTGCCTTCGCCGCCCCGGTCGACGACCAGGAACTCGCTGACGGCTTCGAGCGACAACAGCGGATGATGCCAGGTTCCCGGCGCATAGTTCACGCCTTGCCGGCCCCTCGCCAGGAACGCCACGGGTGTTCCGGGCGCGCCGTCCGCGTCGGGTGCGACGACGACGAGATAGGCCCGGTCCTGCAGCGGGGCGAAGGCCTGGCTGCCCAGCGGATGACGCTCCATCATCGCGATCTCGATCGGAAAGGCGAAGGGCTGCCCCCGGAAGATCGAGATCAGCGGATGGCCGCCCTGCGCGGAGACATCCACCCGGGCAAGATCGTGGAAGCGGGTCGTCGTGCCGCCGTTGATGGCGAAATGCGCGGCCCCGTTCGTCTCGATCACGTCGCCGAAGGGCGCGAAGGCCGCGCGCGTCAGGGGATGGACGGGAAGGTCCCGGTCGGTCCCGCTCATGACGCCTTGGTGCCGTAGAGCCGCAGCCGCGACACGCCGCCATCGGGGAAGATGTCGAGCCGCACATGGGTCACCGGCCCGAGCGCCGCGACGTCGTTGAAGGTCCGTTCCTCGTCGGCCGCCAGCCGGGTCTCGTCGACGAGGACCGGCCATGCTGCGCTGTCCGCCTCGATGGATTCGGGCGCGGGATCGGCGTCCAGATGCGCGGCGCGCAGGCTGAAGCGGTCGGGGAAGTTGCCCTTGAAGTGGCGGGTGTCGATCAGGAGGTTGGAGATCGTGCCTGCGGTGCCGAGCCTGATGACGCACCAGTCGTTGCCGGGCCGTCGCCGGCGCGCGGTCTCCCAGCCATCGGCCATGAC
This sequence comes from Aurantimonas sp. A2-1-M11, assembly GCF_036549475.1. NCBI lineage: Bacteria > Pseudomonadati > Pseudomonadota > Alphaproteobacteria > Hyphomicrobiales > Aurantimonadaceae > Aurantimonas > Aurantimonas sp. A2-1-M11. The sequence continues at coordinate 15,531 of NZ_JAZHLI010000041.1, forward strand.
CGGTGCGCGGCCCGGGGCCAGCATGTTGGCGGGCGCCCCGAAATGGGCGTCGTTCCACGCGATGGCGGTGCCGCCATTGGTCAGGGCGGCCAAGTCCACCACCTCGTCGGGACCCACCTCGGACCAGTCCTTCGCGATGGTGCCGTAGACCCGCAGGCGCGCCATGCCGCCATCGGGGTAGATATGCAGGCGCAGCCAGCGGAACGGGCCAGCCGCATCGGTGGCGACGATGTGGTGGCTGTCGCCCTTCAGATCCATGCGCCCGACGATGCTCTGCCATTCGTCCTCGCGCGGCTCGTCCACCGTGTCGGCCGCCTCCAGCGCCGCTTCCGGCGGGAAATTGCCGGTGAAGAAGGCGGTGTCGATGTCGACGGCGGCGATGGTGCCGCGCTGGCCGAGGCGGATGACGGCGTGGTCGTGGCCGGGGGTGCGCTTGCGCCGCGATTCCCAGCCGTCCATCCACTTGCCGTGGTCGTCGAAGCGCTCGGGGAAGAACACCGGCGTCTCGGGGGCGATCAGCCGGCTCTTGTCGGCGAAGAAATCGTCGGTCGCGGACACGACCTCGGTGCCAAGCCGCGGATGGGCAAGATCCACGTAGCGCTTCAGGAGATCTGCCGTCTCGGGTGCGGGATCGGCGGTGAGGAAGCGTTCGGAACTCATGCGGCATCCTTGAAGATCTGGGCGATGCGCAGCCGGGCGATCCGTTCGACCTGCCGGCATGCAGTGGAGAATTCGGTGGCCGGATCGTTGCCGATCCTGGCTTCGAAGGCGGAGAGGATGTCGTCCTTCGACAGTCCCTTGACGGCGATGATGAAGGGAAAGCCGAAGCGCGCGACATAGCGGGTGTTGAGGTCGGTAAAGCGGGCGAGTTCCGCCTCGCTCAGCCGGTCCAGCCCGGCGCCGGCCTGCTCGGATTGCGACTGCTCGGTCAGGTCGCCGGCCAGCGCCAGCCTGCCGGCGAGGTCGGGATGGGCCTTCAGGATGGACATGCGCTCGTCCTCGCCGGCGAGACGGAACGCCTGGATCATCGCGGCGGCAATACCGGCGGGTGTATCGTGGGCGGCGCCGAGGCCGCGATCGACCGTGCGCTCGGCGACGAATGGCGAATGCTCGAAGACCGAACCGAAGGTCTCCACGAAGGCGGCTGCGGGCAGCCGGCTCGGCCGGTAGGGGGGCACGAAGGGAAAGCGCTCGCGCCAGTGGCGCGCGATGTCGATCCGCCGGGCGACCCAGACGTCGGGTCGGGACTGCACGTAGTCGAGGAAGCGCGCCAAGGCCGCGGCGCGGCCGGGACGGCCGACCAGCCGGCAGTGCAGGCCGATGCTCAGCATCTTCGCCTGGCCGGCCTCGCCTTCGGCATACAGGACGTCGAAGGCGTCCTTCAGATAGGCGAAGAACTGGTCGCCGGAATTGAAGCCCTGGGGCGTGGCGAAGCGCATGTCGTTGGTGTCGAGCGTGTAGGGCAGCACCAGCAGCGGCCCGGATTCGGTCTCCTGCCAATAGGGCAGATCGTCGGCATAGGCGTCGCAGGCATAGAGGAAGCCGCCCTCTTCGGCGGCGAGCTCCAGCGAATGCTGGGACGAGCGGCCGGTGTACCAGCCGAGCGGGCGTTCGCCGGTGATCGCCGCGTGCAGCGCGACCGCTTCGCGCATGTCGCGGCGTTCGTCGTCGCGGCTGTAATCCTTGTAGTCGATCCATTTCAGGCCATGCGAGGCGATCTCCCAATCGGCCTCCTGCATCGCCGCGACGGCCTCCGGGTTGCGCTCCAGGGCGGTCGCCACGCCGAACACCGTGGCCGGCAGTCCGCGCTCGGTGAACATGCGCCACAGGCGCCAGAAGCCGGCGCGCGAGCCATATTCGTAGATCGATTCCATGTTCATGTGGCGCATGCCCGGCCAGGGCTGCGCGCCGACGATCTCCGACAGGAACGCTTCCGAGGCCGCGTCGCCGTGAAGGACGGCATTTTCGCCGCCTTCCTCGTAATTGACGACGAACTGGACACAGATCCTGGCGGGGCCGCTGCCGCCTGGATTGGGCCATTGCGGGGCGGGCGGCGTGCGGCCGGAGCCGAGGAGGTCGCGCGGATAGCGGTTTGACGTCATGCAGGCTCTAAGCTTGTGAATCTCGGCATCGTGCTTGCCGAACATCGATTCCGATCGTCGGGCGGATGCTGCGGTCTGCGCAAGACATAGCCCGAAGCTCGCCGTTTCTGGAAGCGTCGAGGCGAGGCTTGGCCCCCGTCAGCGCCGGCCGCCCACCTCGTCGATGTGGAGCAGCATGTCGGCCGGGTCCTCGTAGACGCGGAAGGCGCCGGCGCGCTCCAGTTCGTCGGTGCCGTAGCCCCCGGATAGCAGGCCGACACCGAGGGCGCGGCAGCGCTGGGCCGCCAGCATGTCCCAGATCGAATCACCGACGACGATGGTGGTGTCCGTCGCCACGCCCAGCCGCTCGGCGGCGGCGATGAACAGGTCCGGATCGGGCTTGGCGTATTTCACCAGGTCGCGGGTGATCACCGGCACCTTGTCAGGATCCACCCCCAGCCGGTCGAGATTGTGCCGCGCCGTCTCCATCCGGCCGCTGGTGGCGATCGCCCATTTGACGCCGCCGTCGGTCAGCGCCTGCAGCAGCTCCGTGGCGCCGGGCAACGGCCGCACCATATGGGCGTGCCGCCCGTAGGCTTCCGCGTGCAGGCGGCGCAGACGCTCCGAGGTTTCCTTGGTGATCTCGCGGTCGGTCTCGCGCAGCAACTGGTTGGTGAACAGCCCGCCGCTCATGCCGATCTTGCGGTGGATGCGCCAGACCGACAGGGCGATGCCCTCCGATTCGAGCGCCTCCTGCCAGGCGATGACATGCTGGTAGACGCTGTCGACCAGCGTGCCGTCGAGGTCGAAGAGAAAGGCCGGTCCGTCGCGCATGATCTCGCCCTTGATGTCCCGCCATCCCGGCGGAATCGTTGCCCCGGGGGATGTGTGGCGCATGGGCGCGACGGCGAGTGGGACAATTGTGTGACAGCCCGCTTTACGGCCCCGCATCGCACGGTGCAGGATGCTGACCGAATGGTCAAAAATGGCGGTGGAATGGCCTCGATGGGCGAAGCAGAACAGGCGCGGCTGACGACACATGTGCTGGATACCAGTCTCGGTCGCCCCGGCTCCGGGATCGCCGTCACGCTGGCGCGGCTTGGGCCGGGCGGCAGCCGCACGATCGTCGCCGAGGCCGTCACGAATACCGACGGGCGCTGCGACGCGCCGCTGATGGCGGGCGAGGCCTTCGCGATCGGCGAATACGAGCTGGTCTTCGCGGCGGGCGCCTATTTCGATGCCATGGGCATCGACCTGCAGGAGCCGAAATTCCTCGGCGACGTGGTGCTGCGCTTCGGCATTGCCGAGCACGCGCATTATCACGTGCCGCTGCTGCTCTCGCCCTTCGGCTATTCGACCTATCGGGGGAGCTGATGACGGCGATTCCCGCCCGGCCGATCCGCTTCGTCCTCAATGGCGAGGACCGTTCCGTCGACGGCGTCGCGCCGACGACCACGCTTCTGGAACATCTGCGGCGGACCGAACGGCTGACCGGCACGAAGGAAGGCTGTGCGGAAGGCGATTGCGGCGCCTGCACGGTGCTCGTGTGCGAATCCGACGGCGACGGCGGCCTGCACCGCCGGGCGGTCAATGCCTGCATCCAGTTCCTGCCGGCGATGAACGGCCGCGCCATCGAGACGGTGGAGCATGTCGGCCGCAACGGGCCGCATCCGGTGCAGACTGCGATGGTGGAGCGCCACGGCAGCCAGTGCGGTTTCTGCACGCCGGGCTTCGTCATGCAGCTTTATGCCGGCTGGCTGACCGGCGCGATGTCCGACCGCGCGTCGGTGAAGGATCTGATCGCAGGCAATCTGTGCCGCTGCACCGGCTACGGGCCGATCATCGATGCGGGCCTCGACCTGGCCGCCGAGCCCTTGCCGGACACGCGCGCCGACGATGCCGCGCTGTCCCGCCGGCTCCGCGCCATCGAAGGGGACGACATCTTCGCCTATGAGCAAGGCGACCGGCGCTGGTTTGCGCCGACCAATGTCGACGATCTCGCCGACCTCTATGCCGCGCATCCGGACGCCGTGCTGGTGGCGGGCGCGACCGATGTGGGCCTGTGGGTCACCAAGCAGCACCGCGACCTGCCGACCCTGATCGACGTCAGCCATGTCCGGGACCTGCGCGTCATCGAGGAGGCGGGGGGCCGGGTCTATTTCGGCGCGGCCGTCACCCATCGCGAGGCGCGGGGCATCCTTGCCGACATCCATCCCGATCTCGGCGAGATGCTGCGCCGCTTTGCCGGCTATCAGATCCGCAATGCCGGCACCATCGGCGGCAACATCGCCAATGGCTCGCCCATCGGCGACCTGCCGCCCTGCCTGATCGCGCTGGACGCCGTCCTGCATCTGCGCAAGGGCGACGAGTCCCGGCAACTGCCGCTGGAAGACTTTTTCATTGAATATGGCAGGCAGGACCGGGCCAAAAGCGAACTCGTCGTGGCGATCGAGGTGCCGCGGCTGGAGGACAACCAGCGCTTCTTCGCCCACAAGATCTCCAAGCGCCTGGATTCCGACATCTCGGCGGTCATGGCCGCCTTCTGCCTGACCCTGGACGGCGAGGGGCCGGGCGCCCGCGTCACCGAAGCGCGGCTGGCCTTCGGCGGCATGGCCGGCGTACCGAAGCGCGCCGCGCGGGCCGAGGCGGCGCTCGCCGGCCGGCCGTTCGACACGCACGCCATTGAAGCGGCGGTGGCGGTTTTGTCCGAAGATTTCATGCCGCTCACCGACATGCGGGCCTCGGCCGAATACCGGCTGAAGTCGGCGCAGAACCTGCTGCGGCGTTTCGGCCTGCAGGAACTGGGCGCACCGCGCATCAACCTTGCCGACATCCGGCCGGAATCGGGCGGCGAACCCGTTGGAGCGGCATCGTGATGGACGAGACCCGCATCCAGGATCGCGGCGCGGCCGGCGAGCCCTCGCCGGCGGAGCTGGATGAACGCAGACCGGGAGAAGCGCGCGCCATCCGTGGCGGCGTCAGTGCGGTGCTCGCCCATGACAGCGGCGCCAAGCACGTCGCAGGCACTGCCCGCTACATCGACGACGACCCGGAACTGCCGGGCACGCTGCAGATCTTCATCGCCATGTCCGAGCGGGCCCATGCGCGCATCGTGTCGATGGATCTGGACGCGGTGCGCAGCGCGCCGGGCGTCGCGGCGGTGCTGACAGCGGCGGACATTCGCGGCCAGAACGACTATTCGCCGGTCTTCGGCGACGATCCGGTGTTCCCGCCGTTCGAAGGCGACGACGCGATCGTCCAGTATGTCGGGCAGCCGATCTTCGCCGTTGCCGCCGAAACGGCCGCCGCAGCCCGTGCCGCGGCCGGGCGCGCGATCATTGCCTACGAGGATCTGCCGGCGGCGATCACGCTCGACGCGGCGATCGCGCTGGCCGACGAAGCCGGCGAGGATCTGCTGCCCTCCCACGAGATGCGGCTCGGCGATGCCGGCGCGGCGCTCGACGCAGCCGCCCAGCGCCTGCGCGGCCGGATCGAGATCGGGGGCCAGGACCATTTCTATCTGGAAGGCCAGATCGCCTATGCGATCCCTGGCGAGGACGGCGACGTGCTCGTGCGCTCCTCCACCCAGCATCCGTCGGAAGTCCAGCACAATGTCGCCAAGCTGCTCGGCCTTCCCGACCATGCGGTGGTCGTCGAGGTGCGGCGCATGGGCGGCGGTTTCGGTGGCAAGGAGAGCCAGCCGGCGCTGTTCGCCGCGGTCGCGGCGCTGGCGGCGGTGAAGACCGGTCGCCCGGCCAAGTGCCGGCTCGACCGCGACGACGACATGGTGATGACCGGCAAGCGCCACGAAGTCCGGATCGACTACGATCTCGGCTTCGACGCGGACGGCCGGATCGCAGCCGTCGACTTCGCCCATCTCGTGCGCTGCGGCTATTCCAAGGACCTCTCGGCAGCCATCGCCGACCGGGCGATGTTCCATGCCGACAACGCCTACGCATTGCCGGCGGCCCGGATCCACTCGCGGCGGCTGAAGACCCACACCGTCTCCAACACGGCGTTTCGCGGCTTTGGCGGGCCGCAGGGAATGGTCGGCATCGAGCGCGCCATGGACCGCATCGCCTTCGCCACGGGGATCGACCCCCTCGACGTACGCAAGCGCAATTTCTACCCGGCGCCCGACAGCGACACCGGCCCGGCGCCGACGCCCTACCACATGCCGGTCACCGATTCGGTCATCGGCGAGATCGTTGGGGAACTGGAAACGAGCAGCGGCTATCGCGCGCGCCGGGACGCGATCCGGGCGTTCAACGCCGCCAACCCGATCGTGAAGAAGGGCCTGGCCCTGACGCCGGTGAAGTTCGGCATCTCCTTCACCACCAGCCATCTCAACCAGGCCGGTGCCCTCGTCCATGTCTACAAGGACGGCTCGGTGACGCTGAACCATGGCGGCACCGAGATGGGGCAGGGCCTCTTCACCAAGATCGCGCAGGTCGTCGCCGAGGAATTCCAGATCGACGTCGAGGCGGTGAAGATCACCGGCACGACGACGGCCAAGGTGCCCAACACCTCGGCGACGGCGGCCTCGTCCGGCTCCGACCTCAACGGCATGGCGGCGCAGGCGGCCGTCCGCATCATCAAGGACCGGCTCATCGACTACGCCGTCGAGCGCTATCACGTGCCGCGCGACCAGGTGGTGTTCGAGGCCAACCGGGTGCGCATCGGCAATGGCGAGAAGCGGTTCAGCGACCTGGTCGGCGAGGCCTATCTGGCGCGCATCTCCCTGTCCTCGACCGGGTTCTACGCCACGCCCGGCATCAGCTACGACCGCGACAGCGCCCGTGGCACGCCCTTCTATTATTTCGCCTATGGCGCGGCCTGTTCGGAAGTCGTGATCGACACGCTCACCGGCGAGTACCGGCTGTTGCGCGCCGACATCCTTCATGATGTCGGGCGCTCGCTCAACCCGGCGATCGACCGGGGCCAGATCGAGGGCGGCTTCATTCAGGGCATGGGCTGGCTGACCATGGAAGAGCTCTGGTGGGACGCGGCGGGCCGCCTGAAGACGCATGCACCCTCGACCTACAAGATCCCGACCGCCAACGACCGGCCGGACGATCTCCGCCTGGCGATCTGGGAGAAGGGCGAGAACTGTTCCGAGACGATCTACCGCTCCAAGGCCGTCGGCGAGCCGCCCTTCATGCTGGCGATTTCGGTGTTCTCGGCGCTGACCGACGCGGTGATCGCCGCGGGCGATGGGCGGGCATTCCCCGACCTCGACGTGCCGGCGACGCCGGAGCGGGTGCTGGCCGCGGTGGACAGCGTGCGGAGCGCCGCATGAGCGTCGCGGCGGCCCTGCGCGCCGCCCTGTCGGCATCGCAGCCGGCCGTTCTGGTCACGATCACCGAGGCCCGTGGGTCAACGCCGCGCGAAGCCGGCTCGGCGATGCTGGTGACCGCCGACGCCATGGCCGGCACGATCGGCGGCGGCCGGCTGGAATTTCAGGCCATCGAGCACGCCCGCCGGATGCTGGAGGTGGGCGAGGCTGCCGCGGCACTGGACATCCCCCTCGGCCCCGAGATCGGCCAATGCTGCGGCGGGCATGTGCGGCTCGAGCTGTGCACGGCCGATGCATCGACCCTGCAAGCCCTGTGCGACGACGAGACCGCGCGACGCCGGACGCAGCCGGCCGTGCTGATCTTCGGCGCCGGCCATACCGGACGGGCGCTGGCCAACGCTTTGGCGCCGCTGCCCCTGTCGGTGACGATGATCGACAGCCGGCCGCAGATGCTCGAGGGCCTGCCCGAGGCCGTTGCTGCCGTGGCGGCCGCCTTGCCGGAGGCCGAAGTGGCCGCAGCACCGCCCGGAGCTGCCTATGTCGTGATGACCCACGAGCATTCGCTCGACTTTCTTCTGACCGCCGCGGCGCTGGCCCGCGGCGACGCCGCCTATGTCGGCATGATCGGATCGGCCACGAAGCGCGAGCGGCTGCGCCGAGAGCTGTGCGATGCCGGGCGGGAAGGCGATATCGCGCAGCTGACGCTGCCGATCGGCGGTGCTGCCGTGCGGGACAAGCGACCCGAGGTGATCGCCGCGCTCACGGCCGCCGAGCTGGTGACCTGCCTGCTTTCCAGTCAACAGGAAATGCTGATCGATCGCTTTGCAGCTGCGTCCGCGCAGTGCAATAGTACGCCTGTCCGATCAATCAGGTGACCCACTCCTCCATGGTGCCACGGCTGCAGCTTTCCGGTATCACGAAGCGCTTTCCGGGCGTGGTCGCCAACGAGTCGGTGTCGTTTTCCGTCGCGCCCGGGGAAATCCACGCGCTTCTGGGCGAGAACGGCGCCGGCAAGTCCACCCTCGTCAAGATCATCTACGGCGTGCAGAAGGCCGACGAGGGCGACATCACCTTCGACGGACGCTCCGTCTCGATCGAGTCCCCGAGGGAAGCGCGGGCGCTCGGCATCGGCATGGTGTTCCAGCATTTCTCGCTGTTCGAGGCGATGACGGTGCTGGAGAACATCGCTCTCGGCATGGACAATCCGCCGCCGCGCCGCGAGCTGGAGGCGGCGGTCCGCGAGGTTCTCGCCACCTATCGGCTGACCCTCGATCCCCATCGCTACGTCCACACGCTGTCGGTCGGCGAACGCCAGCGCATCGAGATCGTGCGCGCGTTGCTGCAGCGGCCGAAACTGCTGATCATGGACGAGCCGACCTCCGTGCTGACACCCCAGGAGGTGGCGCAGCTCTTCGAGACGTTGCGGCGGCTGGCCTCGGAGGGCTGCTCGATCCTCTACATCTCCCACAAGCTGCACGAGATCAAACTGCTCTGCGAATCGGCGACCATCCTGCGCGGCGGCAAGGTCGTGGCCACATGCGACCCGCGCGAGGAATCGGCGCGGTCCATGGCCGAACTGATGATCGGCGGCAGCCTCAAGGACCTGGCGCCCCGCGAGGGCGAGTGTTCCCGGGAGACCCGGCTGGTGGTCGACGGGCTGTCGATGTCGGGCGAACCGCCCTTCGGCACCAGTCTTGCAGACGTATCCTTCACGGTACGGGCCGGCGAGATCTTCGGCATCGCCGGGGTCGCGGGCAATGGCCAGAACGAACTCCTGTCGGCGCTGTCGGGCGAGCGGGCCGACTATGAAGGCGGCGCGATCAGCCTCGACGGCCAGCCGATTACCCGGCTGTCGGTGACGGCGCGCCGGGCCGCCGGCCTGGCGACCCTGCCGGAAGAGCGCAACGGCCATGCTGCCGTGCCGTCCCTGTCGCTGGCCGAGAACGCCATCCTTTCGGCCCGCCGGCGCAAGGAGCTGGTCTCTGGGGGCATCATCCGCGCCGGGGCCGCACGCCGCTTCGCCGCTTCGGTCATCGACGCCTTCTCGGTCAAGGCCACCGGTCCGGGCGCGTCGGCGGCGAGCCTGTCGGGCGGCAATCTGCAGAAATTCGTCATGGGCCGGGAGATCATGCAGGAGCCGGCCGTCCTCGTGGTGTCGCAGCCGACCTGGGGCGTCGATGCGGGCGCCGCGTCCTTCATCCGGCAGGCCATGGTCGATCTCGCCGGCAAGGGCACGGCGATCGTCGTGGTCAGCCAGGATCTCGACGAGCTGCTGGAATTCTGCGACCGCATGGCGGTGATCAACGGAGGCCGCCTGTCGGATGCGATGGACGTGAAGGGCATCTCGGTCGAACGAATCGGCCTCCTGATGGGCGGCGTCCATGGCGAGGACGACCAGCCGGACGCGGTCGCGGAGAGGGCGGCCTGATGGCCTTCGCCCTCGAACCGCGGCGCGAGCCGAGCCGGGGCATGATGCTGGCTGCGCCGGTCATCGCGGTCGCCCTGACGCTCGTCGCGGGCGCGCTCCTGTTCACGCTGCTCGGCCACAATGGCGCGCTGGCTGTTTACGAGATCTTCGTGCGGCCGCTCTTCAATCCGTATCGCTGGCAGGATCTGCTGGTCAAAGCCGCGCCGCTGGCGATCATCGCCACCGGCCTGTCCATCGGCTTCCGCGCCAATGTCTGGAACATCGGCGCGGAGGGGCAGTACATCCTCGGCGGCCTTGCCGGCACGGGCGTCGCCCTCCTGACCCTCGATCTCGACGGCGGCTGGATCCTGCCGGTGATGGTGGTCGCCGGCATCCTGGGCGGCATGGCCTGGGCCGCGGTGCCGGCCCTGCTCAAGACGCGGCTGAACGTCAACGAGATCCTGTCGAGCCTGATGCTCAACTACGTGGCCATCCAGTTGCTCTATTACCTGATGCGCGGGCCCTGGATGGACCCAATGGGCTTTAACTTCCCGCAGACGGCGATGTTCTCGGCGGCCCAGACCCTGCCCATCGCCGTGCCCGGCACGCTGATCCATCTCGGCATTCCGATCGCCGCGGCGCTGGCGCTGACCGCCTGGTTCCTGATGGCCCGCTCGATCACCGGCTTCCAGATCCGCGTCGTCGGCCTCGCCCCGCGGGCGGCGCGCTATGGCGGCTTCCGGCAGTCCTCCACGGTGTGGCTGGCGCTGATGGCCGGTGGCGGCATGGCCGGGCTTGCCGGCCTTCTCGAGGCCAGCGGCCCCTTCGGCCAGATGGTGCCGCAGTTTCCCACCGGCTACGGCTACACGGCGATCATCGTCGCCTTTCTTGGCCGTCTCAATCCGCTCGGCATCCTACTCGCCGCGATGGTCCTGGCCCTGACCTATGTGGGCGGCGAGAGCGCCCAGACGGCGCTCGGCCTGCCCTCGGCCGCGGCCGGCGTCTTCCAGGCGATGATGCTGTTCTTCCTCCTGGCGACCGACATCCTGGTGCGCTATCGGCTGGCCTGGCGCCGGCCTGCCGCAGGACACCCGTCACCGGCGGCCCGCCAGGGGGCGACCGAGACCCGCGCGGAGGCCGCGACCGCATGACCCTTGCGCTGTTCATCACCATCCTGATGACGGTCGCCGCCGCCGCGACCCCGCTGCTGATCGCGGCGCTCGGCGAGCTCGTCGTCGAGAAATCCGGCGTCCTGAACCTGGGCGTCGAGGGCATGATGCTGATCGGGGCGGTCACCGGCTTTGCCGTTGCCACCCTGACCGGCGCGCCGTCGCTCGGTGCGCTGGCCGCGATGTTCGCCGGCGCGCTGGCCGCCTCGATCTTTGCCGTCCTGACCCTCAGCCTGATGGCCAACCAGGTCGCGACCGGCCTGGCGCTGACGATCTTCGGCACCGGTGTCTCGGCGCTGCTCGGTGCCCCCTATGTCGGCATCACCACGCAGACGCTTGGGCCGGTCTTTCCGGCCGCGCTGGCCGACGACCCGGTCTGGCGGATCGTCTTCGGCCATTCGCCGCTGGTCTATGTCGGCCTCCTCCTGACCCTGGCGATCTGGTGGTTCCTCAAGCACAGCCGGCCGGGGCTGATCCTGCGCGCCGTCGGCGAGAGCGACAGCGCCGCCCATTCGATCGGCTATCCGGTGCTGAAGATCCGCTATCTGGCGGTGCTGTTCGGCGGCGCCATGGCCGGCCTCGGCGGCTGCTATTATTCGCTGGTCCTCACCCCGATGTGGGCGGAGCGGCTGACCGCCGGCCGCGGCTGGATCGCCATCGCGCTCGTGGTCTTCGCCTCCTGGCGGCCGGGCCGGGTGCTGGCCGGCGCCTATCTGTTCGGCGCGGTGATTACGCTGGAGCTGCAGGCCAAGGCGGCGGGGCTCAACTTCTTCGCGCCGGAACTGCTGGCGAGCCTTCCCTACCTGGCGACGATCCTCGTGCTGGCGATCATTTCCGCCGGCCGGCGCGGCGCTGGAACAGCGGCACCGGCCTGTCTCGGCCAACCCTTCCGGGCCAGTGCCTGAACCTTTCGACGAACACGAAAAAGGAGTTCTCCATGTTCGATACCACCAGACGCCGCCTGATGGCCGGAGCCGTCGGCCTTGCCGCCGCAGCCTCTCTTGCCCTGCCGGCTTTCGCCCAGGACGGCAAGGACACCGTGAAGGCCGCCTTCGTCTATGTCGGCCCGATCGGCGATTTCGGCTGGACCTACGCCCATGACCAGGGCCGCAAGTACCTGGAGGAGAAGCTCGGCGACAAGGTGGAGACCACCTATGTCGAGAACGTCGCCGAAGGCCCGGACGCCGAGCGCGTCATCCGCCAGCTCGCCCAGGAAGGCAACGACATCGTCTTCACCACGTCGTTCGGCTTCATGAACCCGACGATCAAGGTGGCCAAGCAGTTCCCGGACGTGAAGTTCGAGCACGCGACCGGCTACCAGACCGGCTCGGACAACATGGGCCTGTACAATTCGCGCTTCTACCAGGGCCGCGCCGTGCTCGGCACCATCGCGGGCATGATGTCGGAGACCGGCAAGGCCGGCTACATCGCCTCCTTCCCGATCCCCGAGGTGGTGATGGGCATCAACGCCTTCACCCTGGCGGCCCGCAAGGTCAATCCGGAGTTCACCACCCAAGTCGTCTGGGTCAGCTCCTGGTACGATCCCGCCAAGGAGGCCGACGCCACCAAGGCGCTGCTCAGCCAGGGCGCCGACGTCATCACCCAGCACACCGACTCGCCGGCGCCGCTGCAGGCGGCCGAGGAGGCCGGTGCCATCGCCTTCGGCCAGGCCTGGGACATGACCAGCTTCGCCCCGAACGCCCACATGACCGCGATCGTCGACCAGTGGGGCCCCTATTATGTCAAGCGGGTACAGGCGCTGCTCGACGGCACATGGGAGGCGGAAAACGTCTGGCTCGGCATGGCCGAGGGCGAGGTCGAGATGGCGCCGTTCAACGACAAGATGCCCGAGGACGTGAAGGCCGCGGCCCAGAAGATCGTCGACGAGACGAAGGCCGGCACTTACGAGATCTTCACCGGTCCGATCAAGGATCAGTCTGGCGAAGAGCGGGCCGCAGAGGGCGAAGTCATCGCCGACAGCGACCTGCTCAAGATGGATTGGTACGTCGAGGGCGTGCAGAACTGATCGCGCCTTGAATCACGGAGCGGTCTCTCGCGGGACCGCTCCGGTCAGCCTGTCGGCGGCGAAGCGTCCTTCGGACCTTTCGCCGCCGTTTTCACGTAAGGGACGTTCTGCTGATGTGGACCTATTTCGCCGAATGGCTGGGCTTCGCGGTGCGTTGGGTGCATGTGATCACCGCGATCGCCTGGATCGGTTCGTCCTTCTATTTCATCGCGCTGGATCTCGGCCTGCGGCGCTCGCGGCAGCTGCCGGAGGGCGTCGGCGGCGAGGCCTGGCAGGTCCATGGGGGCGGCTTCTACCACGTCCAGAAATACACGGTCGCACCGGGCCACATGCCCGAGGACCTCACCTGGTTCAAATGGGAGAGCTATGCCACCTGGCTGTCGGGCGCGGCGCTCCTGTTCCTGGTCTATTACGTCGGCGCCGAACTCTATCTGATCGATCCCGAGCGGGCCGACCTGCCGGTCTGGGGCGCCACCGCGATCGGTGTCGGCGGCCTGGCGCTGGGCTGGCTCGTCTATGACGGTCTCTGCAAGTCGCCCCTGAAGAATAGCGACACGGCGCTGCTGGCGGCGCTCTTCGTCTATGTGGTGCTCGCCAGCTACCTCTTCGCGCAGGTCTTCTCCGGCCGCGGCGCGATGCTGCACACCGGCGCGATGATCGCCACGATCATGACCGCCAACGTGTTCCTCATCATCATCCCGAATCAGACCATCGTCGTGGCCGACCTGAAGGCCGGCCGCACGCCGGAGGCGCGGCTCGGCAAGGAGGCCAAGCAGCGCTCGCTGCACAACAACTACCTGACCCTGCCGGTCATCTTCCTGATGCTGTCCAACCATTATCCGCTGGCCTTCGCCACAGAATGGAACTGGGCGATTGCCGGGCTGGTGCTGCTGATCGGCGCGGTGATCCGGCATTTCTTCAACACCATGCATGCCACTGGTCGGCAGCTGTGGTGGTGCTGGGCCGTGGCCGGCATCCTGTTTGCGGCCGTCATCACCCTGTCCGGTGCGCCCGGCTGGCGCGCCGATGCCGGCGCCGTCGAGGAACAGGCGGAAGGCCGCTGGGACGGCGATCCGCAGCTGGCGCTCGCCGCCTCGCCGCATTTCGAGGAGGCGCAAGCCATCGTCATGGCACGCTGCTCCATGTGCCATGCGCAGGAGCCGCTCTGGCCGGGCATCGGCCATGCGCCGAAGGACGTGCGGCTGGAGACGGCCGAGGAGATCATCCACTACGCGTCGCTGATCGATGTGCAGGCCGTGCGCAGCCACGCCATGCCGCCCGGCAACGTCACCGGCCTGGAGCCCGAGGAGCGCGAGACGCTGGCGGCCTGGATCGCCTCCGGCTCGGGCCTCTATGTCGCGAGGGCAGCGCGATGAGGCGTCCCGGCGACACGGCATTGCGGGCGCGGCTCCTGTGGTTCGACGCCGACCCGGCCGAGGAGGGCGAGGCGCGCGCCGTGCGCTATGTCGAGGACGGCATCGTCCTGATCGAGAACGGCGTGATCCGCGACGTCGGCGACGCCGCGGCGGTGCTGCGCCGGCTGCCGCCGGACACGCCGGTCGTCGATCATCGCCCGCATCTGATGATGCCCGGCTTCATCGACCCGCATCTGCACCTGCCCCAGACCCAGGTCATCGCCTCCTATGGCGCCGAGCTGATGGAATGGCTGGCGAAATATACCTTTCCCGAGGAAAGCCGGTATGGCGACCCGGCCGTCGCCGAAGCCGCCGCGCGGTTCCTCCTCGACGAACTGCTCGCCAACGGCACGACGACCGCCGGGGTCTATTGCACGAGCCATCCCCAGAGCGTCGACGCCTTCTTCGCCGAGGCCGAGCGGCGCAGCCTGCGCATGGTCGCCGGCAAGGTGATGATGGACAGCAACGCCCCCGAGGCGCTGCGCGACACGGCCGCCACCGGCTACCAGCAGTCGCAGGACCTGATCGGCCGCTGGCACGGCAAGGGTCGGCTCGACTACGCCATCACGCCGCGCTTCGCCCCGACGTCGAGCGAGGCCCAGCTCGAGGCCTGCGAGACCCTGGCGGCGGAGTATCCCGAGATGCACGTCCAGACGCATCTGTCCGAGAATGTCGCCGAGATCGCCTTCGTGCGCCAGGCGTTTCCCTGGTCGAAGGATTATACCGAGGTCTACGAGCGCTACGGCCTGGTGCGGCCGAAGGCGATGTTCGGCCATTGCATCCATCTGTCGGACCGCGAGCGCGGCGCGCTGGGGGTGGCCGGCGCGACGGCGGTGTTCTGCCCGACCTCGAACCTGTTCCTCGGCTCCGGCCTGTTCGACCTGGCGGGGATGCGGGCCGCGGGCATCCTGGCCGGGATCGCCACCGATATCGGCGGCGGCACCAGCTATTCCATGCTGCGGACCGCGGCCGAGGGCTACAAGGTGCTCGCCCTCAACGGCCAGCGGCTGCCGGCCTTCGAGGCCTTCCACATGCTGACCGCCGGCAATGCCGCGGCCATGGGGCTCGACAACCGCATCGGGCGTATCGCGCCGGGGATGGAAGCCGATCTCGTCGTGCTGGACAGCCAAGCGACAGCCGCCATGCGCCGCCGGATGGAACGGGTGGAGACCCTGGAGGAAGAGCTGTTCGCGCTGATCGTGCTCGGCGACGAACGGTCGACGGTCGCCACCTATGTCGACGGGCGCCGGGCTTATGACCGGCATTCGCCCGGACGCTCGCTGCCGCCCCGCGCCGATCTTGCCGCCTCGCCGGCCCGCGCAAATAGGGGCGAGGCGCCGCAATAACCCGGCCTTCGCGACGCCGTTCGGACCGTGGAACTTGCACCTCGCGCAGAAAAGTCGGCGCAAAGCCGCGACATGCGGCCCGGTCCGTCTATCTCTTCTTCCAGGCCATGCCGCAGCGGCGGCGCTGGAGAAGGGATTTGCGATGCGACTGGTACGATACGGCGAGAGCGGCAGCGAGAAGCCGGGCCTGATCGACGACGATCATGTGCTGCGCGATCTGTCGGAAGACGTCGGGGACATCGCCGGAGAGTTTCTGGGCCGGGCACAGATGGAGCGCATTCGAACGCTCGATCCCAAGGGCCTCGCCAAGGCCGATCCCTCGCACCGCATCGGACCGCCCGTCGGGCGCGTCGGCAATTTCATCGCCGTCGGCCTCAACTACGCCGACCATGCCAAGGAATCCGGCATGGACATCCCCAAGGAGCCGATTCTCTTCAACAAGGCCCCGTCCTGCATCGTCGGCCCTCATGACGACGTCGTCGTGCCACGCGGCTCCGACAAGCTCGATTGGGAAGTCGAGATCGCCGTCGTGATCGGCGACGAGGCGAGCTACGTCTCGGAGGCGGACGCCATGGATCACGTTGCCGGCTTCTGCCTGTGCAACGACGTCTCCGAACGCACCTTCCAGGCCGAGCGCGGCGGACAGTGGATGAAGGGCAAGAGCGCGCCGACCTTCGGACCGCTCGGTCCGTGGCTGGTGACGCCGGACACGCTGGGCGATCCGCAGGCCGTGGACCTGTGGCTCGACGTCAATGGGGAACGGATGCAGACCGGCTCCACCGCCACGATGATCTTCGGGATCCGGATGCTGGTCTCCTACATCTCGCAATTCATGCGGCTCATGCCAGGCGACGTGATCACCACCGGTACGCCGCCCGGCGTCGGCATGGGCATGAAGCCGCCGCGTTTCCTGAAGCCCGGCGACATCGTCACCCTCGGGGGAACCCATCTGGGCGAGCAGCGCCAGACGATCCGCGCAGCCGCCGGCTGACCTGTCGCCGTCCCGCAATGCAACACATGCGGCGCGGGACGGAACATTGCGCCCCCGAGGGACTTTTCCAAAGGACGGCATCCCGGGGTTGGGGCGTATCGCGGTCACCGCGGAGGGATGCGGGTCAGGGGATCAGTCGCTCAGGCACAGCGTTGATTGATTTCCGTACCGCCCCACCATTCCAAGGGCCCGGTTATTCGATTTGGGGAAGGATCTTCATGGTCAAGGCAGTCCAGCCCGCACGCAAGTCCCGCAAGCCCGCCAAGGCGGATGCCGCGGCGGGAGTGGCACCCGCCGGCGAGGCGCAATTGCTCGCGCTAGCCCAGAATCGTGTGGCGATCGAGGCCGTTGCCCCGGAGATCGATGGCGGACGCTTCCCCGTGAAGCGGCTGGAAGGTGAACCGCTGACCGTCGAGGCCGATGTCTTTTCCGACGGCCACGACAAGATCGCGGCCGCGGTCGTCTACGGCGCGGCCGATGGCGAGGAATGGAACGAGACGCCGCTGATCTTCGTCGAGAACGACCGCTGGGCCGCCGAGATCGTCTTCGATCGTCCCGGTCTCTATCGCTTCTCGATCATTGCGTGGCGCGATCTCCATGCAACGTGGCGCGACGAGGCGAAGAAGAAGCGCGATGCCGGCAAGCTCACCGACCTGGAGCTGACCGAAGGGCGCGAACTGGTTCATGCGGCCCGCCAGTCCGGTCGCGGCAACAAGGCCCAGCAGGACGGGGTGGTGCGTCTCTACGACAAGCTTGAGGCGCTGCAGGCGAAGTCGGATGCCGACGGCCAGTACCATCTGCTGCAGGATCCGGAGACGATCGCGCTGCTGGCGGTGGCCGGCCAGCGCACGAATTTGTCCCGCTATCCCGGCAATGTTCCGGTCTGGGTCGACCGCAAGGCCGCCGGGTTCTCGGCCTGGTACGAATTATTTCCCCGATCCCAGTCCGGCGACCCGGCCCGCCACGGCACCTTCGACGACGTCATCGACCGCCTGCCCGACATCCAGGAAATGGGCTTCGACGTCCTCTATTTCCCGCCGATCCATCCGATCGGCAAGGTCAACCGCAAGGGCAAGAACAACACGCTGACGCCCAGCGCGGACGATCCCGGCAGCCCCTATGCCATCGGTTCGCCCGAAGGCGGCCATGACGCCCTCCATCCCGAGCTTGGCACCTTCGACGATTTCGCCCGGCTGATCTCGCGCGCCAAGGACCATGGGCTGGAGGTCGCCATCGACTTCGCCATCCAGTGTTCGCCCGACCATCCCTGGATCAAGGAGCATCCGGAATGGTTCGACTGGCGGCCCGACGGCACGATCAAATATGCCGAGAACCCGCCGAAGAAGTATGAGGACATCGTCAATGTCCACTTCTACCGCGGCGCGCTGCCCTCGATCTGGTACGAGCTCCGGGACGTCGTGCTGTTCTGGCTGGACAAGGGCGTGCGGATCTTTCGCGTCGACAACCCGCACACCAAGCCGTTCCCGTTCTGGGAGTGGATGATCGCCGAAGTCAGGAAGGCCGACCCCGGCGTGATCTTCCTCGCCGAGGCCTTTACCCGGCCCAAGGTGATGAAGCGGCTGGCCAAGGTCGGCTACAACCAGTCCTATTCCTACTTCACCTGGCGCAACACCAAGGCGGAACTGGCGGAATATCTGACGGAACTGACGCAGGAAGAATGCGCCGAATTCATGCGGCCGAACTTCTTCGTCAACACGCCGGACATCAATCCGGTGTTCCTGCAGGTCAGCGGCCGGCCCGGCTTCCGGACGCGCCTGGCGCTTGCCGCCTCGCTCGCCGGCAATTACGGCGTCTATTCCGGCTTCGAGCTCTGCGAATTCCTGCCGGTGCCCGGCAAGGAGGAGTATCTCAACTCCGAGAAATACGAGATCCGCGCCTTCGACTGGAAGTCCGAGGGCAACATCCGCGAGGATATCGCCTTCTTCAACCGGATCCGCCGCGAGGAAGCGGCACTGCAGGATTTCCGGAGCCTGGCCTTCTACAATTTCTGGAACGACAACGTCCTGTATTACGGCAAGCGGACCGCCGACCGCTCGTCGTTCCTCCTGTTCCTCGTCAACCTCGATCCCCATTCCGCCCAGGGCGGGCATTTCGAGGTGCCCATGTGGGAACTCGGCCTGCCCGACGACGGCACGGTCAAGGTGACGGACATGGCCTCGGGGCAGGAATTTGTCTGGCGCGGGAAGATCCAGCACTGGTGGATGGACCCGCATGAACAGCCCTACGCCGTCTTCAAGATCACACGCTGACACGAACTATCGGGAAGCATCCACTTCATGAACGAACACGTTTCCGTCGCGCCGACCGACCACGCCACCGGACCGGATCCCGATGCCGAGGACTGGTACAAGGACGCGGTCATCTACCAGTTGCACGTGAAGACCTATCTCGACACCAATGGTGACGGGATCGGCGATTTCGCCGGGCTGCTGGAGAAGCTCGACTACGTTCAGGCGCTGGGCGTGACGGCGATCTGGCTGCTGCCCTTCTACCCGTCGCCCCTGCGCGACGACGGCTACGACATTTCCGACTATCGCTCGGTCAACCCGTCCTACGGCACGATCGAGGACGTCGAGCGGCTGATCGCCGAGACCCACAAGCGCGGCATGCGGGTCATCACCGAGCTGGTGATCAACCACACCTCGGACCAGCACCCCTGGTTCCAGGCCGCCCGCCACGCGCCCAAGGGCTCGCCGGAGCGCGACTTCTACGTCTGGGCCGACGATGACAAGGGCTACGATCTCACCCGCATCATCTTCACCGACACGGAGACGTCCAACTGGACGTGGGATCCGGTCGCCAAGCAGTATTTCTGGCACCGCTTCTTCTCGCACCAGCCGGACCTGAATTTCGACAATCCCAAGGTTCTGGAGGAAGTGCTGTCGGTCATGCACTTCTGGCTGGACAAGGGCGTCGACGGGCTGCGGCTCGACGCGATCCCCTATCTGGTCGAGCGCGAAGGGACCAACAACGAGAACCTGCCGGAAACCCACGATGTCCTGAAGGCGATCCGCGCCAATCTGGACAAGCACTATCCCGACCGCATGCTGCTGGCCGAGGCCAATCAGTGGCCAGAGGACACGCGTCCGTATTTCGGCGACGGCGACGAATGCCACATGGCGTTCCACTTCCCGCTGATGCCGCGCATGTACATGGCGGTGGCGCAGGAGGACCGGCACCCGATCACCGACATCCTGCGGCAGACGCCGGAAATTCCGGCCAATTGCCAGTGGGCGATCTTCCTGCGCAACCATGACGAGCTGACGCTGGAAATGGTGACTGAGGAAGAGCGCGACTATCTCTGGTCGACCTATGCGGCCGACACCCGGGCGCGGATCAATCTCGGCATCCGCCGGCGGCTGGCGCCGCTCATGGGCAACGACCGGCGTAAGGTCGAACTCCTCAATGCTCTGCTGATGTCGATGCCCGGCACGCCGACCGTCTATTACGGCGACGAGATCGGCATGGGCGACAATTACTATCTCGGTGACCGCGACGGCGTGCGCACGCCCATGCAGTGGTCGGCCGACCGCAATGGCGGCTTCTCGCGCACCGATCCGCAACGCCTCTACCTGCCGGTCATCCAGGATCCGGTCTACGGCTATCAGGCGGTCAACGTCGAGGCGCAGTCGAACAACCCGGCCTCGCAGCTCAACTGGATGCGGCGGCTGATCCAGGTTCGCCGCACCAAGGAAGCCTTCGGCCGCGGCACGGTGAAGTTCCTCTACCCGTCCAACCGCAAGATTCTCGCCTATCTGCGCGAGTACCGCGACGAGCGGATCCTGTGCGTGGCAAACCTGTCGTCCTCGGCACAGGCCGTGGAGCTCGAGCTGTCCGACTTCGCCGGCGCGATGCCGGTGGAGATGCTGGGCCTCTCGACCTTCCCGCAGATCGGCACCGGCTCCTACATGCTGACCCTGCCGGCCTTCGGCTTCTTCTGGTTCGATCTCGCATCAACCGCGACGAAGGCCGCCGAACCGACGCCTCTGCCGGCCTTTTCGACGCTGGTGGCCTCCGGCGACCTCAAGGGCACGATCCATTCGCGCAACCAGGCAGAACTGGAAACCGTGTTGCCGGACTTCGTCGGCGGGCAGCGCTGGTTCGCCGCCAAGGCCGAAGGTCAGCACGGAATGTCCCTGAAGGTGCTCGGACCGCCGACGCCGAATTCGCGCCGCCATCTCTTCACCGAGATCGTCGTCGAGGCGCAAGACGGCCAGCACCGCTACTTCATGCCGCTCAGCGCCAAATGGGGCGAGGAAAATCTCAGCTCCCAGGCGCCGCTCCTGCCCTACACCCTGACGAAGATCCGCCAGGGACCGCGCATCGGCGCGGTGGTCGACGGCACCCGCGATCCGGACCTGGCCCAGCTTGTGGTCTCGCTGATCGCCGCCGGCGTCGACATCGACCTCGGTGGGGCGTCGCTGCAGATCTACGCGTCGGAGACCGAACGCGAGGGGCTTGCCCAGGCGCTTCTCATCGAGCCCGAACTGATCCACGCGATCTCCGGCGAGCAGTCCAACACGTCGGTGCTCATCGGCGACGAGGCGATCCTGAAATATTATCGCCGCCTGCGCGACGGCATCCAGCCCGAGCTGGAGGTCACCCGATTCCTCACCGAGAAGACCGATTTCGAGGCGGCGCCCGCGCTGCTGGGATCGATCGAGCTCGTGCGCGAGGATGGCAGCCGGACGGCGATCGCGGCGCTGTTCGAACAGGTCCGCAACCAGGGCGACGCCTGGAGCGTCGTTACCGACGCTCTGGCACGCTTCCTGCGCGACCACGCCTATTCCCAGGACCCGTCCGGCGAAGAGAGTGCCGAGGTCGCCCCGATGAGCGATCTCAAGCTCGCCATCCAGATCGATGTCGGCGATGTCCTGGGCACGCGGACCGGCGAGATGCATGCGGCCCTGGCGACCCGGACCGGCGACCCGGCCTTCGACCCGGAGCCGATCGACCGGGATTCGCTGGCCGAGATGCTGGCCGAGGCCAAGCGCGAGGCCACCGACGCCCTCGTGATCCTGCGGCGCATGCGCGACAACGCAGGCGACGGCATCGGGACCGACGTCGATCGCCTACTCGGGGCGGAGAAGGACATTCTCACCTGGTTCGACGGCTTCCTCAATCTGAAGGTCGAATCCCACCGCACCCGCATCCACGGCGACTATCATCTGGGGCAGGTGCTGGTTGCCAAGAACGACGTGGCCATCCTCGACTTCGAGGGCGAGCCGGGGCGCGATCTCGAAGAGCGGCGGCGCAAATCCTCGCCGCTTCGCGACGTGGCGGGCATGATCCGTTCCTTCGACTACGCGGCCTTTTCGGCCCGCGACAAGGCCGGTCCCGCCGACGAGGTAACGATCGAGCGGCTGCGCGAAATGGCCGAGAACTGGCGCGACGAGGTCACCGAGACCTTCCTCGACCGCTGGAGCGAGGCGTCGGGCATCGCGCTCGACGACCCGGCGATCGGGCAGTTGCTCGATCTCTTCGTGCTCCAGAAGGCTTTCTATGAACTGCGCTACGAGGCGACGATGCGTCCGGCATGGCTGTCGATCCCGCTGCGGGGAATCGTGGCGCTCCTCGAGAAACGACAGGTTTTGAAATGACGATGACGAATCCCCAATCGCGCGAAGCCTCGGCTTCGACCGACCATCGGCCGGATGCGCATCAGATCGATGCCGTCACCCGCGGCGTTCACGGTGATCCGTTTGGAGTCCTGGGGCCACATGACGCCGATGGCGGCACGATCGTGCGCGTCTTCCGGCCCGGTGCAGAGACCGCGTCGGTCGTGGACATGTCCGGCAACGTGCTGGGCCAGCTGGAGCCGAGTGGCCCCGACGGTTTCCATTCGGGCCATGTGGCCGGGCTGAAGCCGGGCGAGGCCTACCGCCTGCACTTCACCCATGGCGGCGACAGCTGGCAGGAGGAGGACACCTATCGTTTCGGCCCCGTGCTGGGCGAGCAGGACGTCTATCTCCTGGCGGAGGGCAACCATTACCGCCTGTACGAGAAGCTCGGCGCGCATCCGACCGTCATGGACGGCGTCGAGGGCACCAGCTTCGCGGTGCTCGCCCCGGCCGCCCGGCGGGTCTCCGTGGTCGGCAATTTCAACTCCTGGGACGGCCGCCGCCATGTCATGCGCAAGCGCCACGAATGCGGCGTCTGGGAGCTGTTCCTTCCGGCCGTCGGCCGCGGCGAGGTCTACAAATACGAGATCGTCGGCGTCCATGGCGACGTCCTGCCGCTGAAAACCGACCCGGTCGGCTTCCTGCAGGAGATGGCGCCGTCCACCGGCTCCGTCGTCGACGGTCTGGTCGAGCACGAATGGAAGGACGACGAGTTCCAGGCTCATGCGGCGGACTGGCAGGATCGCGAGAAGCCCATCTCGATCTACGAGGTGCATCTGGGCTCCTGGCGCCGCGGCGAGGAGAACGCCTATCTCGACTATGACGAGCTTGCCGAGCAACTGGTCCCCTATGTGCGCGACATGGGCTTCACCCATGTGGAGCTCCTGCCGGTCTCCGAGCATCCCTTCTACGGGTCCTGGGGCTACCAGCCGATCGGCCTCTATGCGCCGACCTCGCGTTTCGGATCGCCGGCGGCGTTCGCCCGGCTGGTCGATGCGTTGCACCAGGCCGGAATCGGCGTGCTTCTCGACTGGGTGCCGGGGCATTTCCCGACCGACACCCACGGTCTCGGCCGCTTCGACGGGACCGCGCTCTACGAGCATCCCGATCCGCGCCGTGGCTTCCACAAGGACTGGAACACGCTGATCTACGACTACGGCCGGCCGGAAGTGGAGAACTTCCTGGTCGCCAACGGCCTCTACTGGCTGGACCGCTTCCATATCGACGGGCTGCGCGTCGATGCGGTCGCCTCGATGCTGTATCTCGACTATTCGCGCGAGCACGGCGAATGGGAGCCCAACATCCATGGCGGGCGCGAGAATCTGGAGGCCATGGCCTTCCTGAAGGACACCAACGAGCGGGTCGGCGAGTATTATCCCAAGGCGACGACCCACGCCGAGGAATCGACGGCCTTCCCGGACGTGTCGCGCCCGACCTTTGCCGGCGGCCTCGGCTTCCACTTCAAGTGGAACATGGGCTGGATGCACGACACGCTGCATTACATGCAGGAAGACCCGGTCAACCGACGCTACCACCACCATCACATGACCTTCGGCATGGTTTACGCCTATTCGGAGAACTTCGTCCTGCCGCTGAGCCATGACGAGGTGGTCTACGGAAAGGGTTCGTTGCTCGGCAAGATGCCGGGAGACGAGTGGCAGAAATTCGCCAACCTGCGGGCCTATTTCGGCTTCATGTGGACCCATCCGGGCAAGAAGCTGATCTTCATGGGCGGCGAGTTCGGGCAGGTTGGCGAGTGGAACCACGACCGTTCCCTCGACTGGCACCTCTTGGACCAGCCGGGCCACAAGGGCATGCAGCGGCTGGTGCGCGATCTCAACACCCTGTACCGCGAACTGCCGGCGCTCTACGAACTCGACTGCGATCCGGCCGGCTTCGAATGGGTCGACACGTCGAATGTCGAGCAGAGCATCATCGCCTTCATGCGCAAGGACCGCGCGGGCAATCCGGTGCTGATCGTCTCGAACTTCACACCCGTGCCGCGCCACGACTACCGCATCGGCGTGCCGCTGCCCGGCCGATGGGTCGAGCGGCTGAACACCGATGCCGAGATCTATGGCGGCTCCAATGTCGGCAATCTCGGCGGCAAGGAAGCCGAGGAGGTCTCGGTCCATGGCCGGCCCTTCTCCGTGCCGCTGTCGTTGCCGCCGCTGGGGACCATCGTCCTGGTGCAGGAAGACTGAGCCGGATCGGGGGAGGCGATCCGTCGCCTTCCTGCCCCTCGGGTTGCTGACACAGCCTGCGGCGGTGTTGTAGACTTTCACTTCGTGACGGGGGCGTCCGCCGGGAACGGCGGGCTGAGATGCACCCTTTGAACCTGACCCGGATAATGCCGGCGGAGGGAGTCGCGACTCCGGCGCCTCCCATCGTGCCGGGTCGGGCTCCCCGTCGGCCAGGAGCCGACACAAGATGCAGCCCGCGCCACCCCCTTCCATCCGCAATGTCCTGTCCATCGCCGGTTCGGACCCGTCCGGCGGGGCCGGCATCCAGGCCGACCTGAAGACCTTTGCCGCGAACGGCGTCTATGGCATGGCGGTCGTCACCGCCCTGACGGCCCAGAACACCCAATGCGTTACCGGCGTGGAACTGGTCTCGCCGGACTTCATAAGCCGGCAAATTGACACCGTTTTCGCGGATGTCCGCGTCGATGCCGTGAAGATCGGCATGATCGCCACCGCCGAGATTGCCCGCGCCATCGCGGATGCCTTGCGGCGGCACGAGGCGCCCAACGTCGTCCTCGACCCGGTGATGGTCGCCAAGGGCGGTGACCGCCTGCTGACTGGCGAGGCTGTCGCCGCGCTGCGGAGCGAACTCATTCCCCTGGCGGACATGATCACCCCGAACCTGCCCGAAGCGGCCGTCCTGCTGGATGCGGCGGAGGCGGCCAGCCGCGACGAAATGGACGGGGCCGCGACCCGGCTGATGGCGCTGGGGTGCCGGTCCGTGCTCCTGAAGGGCGGGCATCTGGCGGGAGACGAGAGCCCGGACCTCCTGGTCACGGCAGCGCGGCGGCAATGGTTCGAGGGCCGGCGCATGGTGACCCGCAACACCCATGGTACCGGTTGTACGCTGTCCTCGGCGCTGGCCGCGCAACTCGCACTGACCGGAAATGCTTTCGACGCGGCGCGGAGCGCCAAGGCCTATGTCGCCGGCGCCATTGCCGCTGCGGACCGGCTCGACGTCGGATCGGGCCATGGCCCGACCCATCACTTCCACATTCACTGGTAGGCCGGGACGGATCCCGTTCAGGAGGCCTGGCGGAACGCTGCTTCCGTCTTCCGTGTCTGCGACAGTCCCTCGGCTACAGCGTCTTCGACACGGTCGCGGCCCATGGACTTGGCCCGGTAGAGCGCCCGGTCGGCCGCCGTCAGCAGTCCGTTGAGATCGTGCGTTTCCGCATTGGTCGCCACTCCCGCACTGACGGTGGCGGCGATCGACCGGCCGCCCACCATGCGGGCCTGGTTGGCAAAGCCTCGCACGATCGCTTGCGCGATCACTGCCGGCTCGTGTCTGTCGCGCCGCTTGACCACGGCGGCGAATTCCTCGCCCCCCAGTCGCGCAAAGACGTCGGATGGTCGCAGATGATCGGCAGTGCTGTCGGCAAACAGCTTGATGACCTCGTCGCCGCAGCCGTGGCCGTGCTCGTCGTTGATCCGCTTGAAGCGATCGAGATCGAACAGGAGCAGCGCCACCTCGCCGGCATCGGCGTTGTCGAGGAGAGCGGTCGCCTTGGCCGTGAAGGCCCGGCGGTTGTCGATGCCGGTCAGGAAGTCCGTCTCCGACATCCGCCGCAGCGATGCCTCCTGCCTTCCGCGCACCATGGCGATGATGAGATAGGTCGTCCCGCCGATTATGAGGACCGCCTGGACCATGATCATCGTGAATACGAAGCCGGTCATCAGCCGCTGGTCGGACAGCGCCCCCGGCATGCCGACCATGAGCATCCGCAGGGTATTGAAGCATCCGTGGGCGGCGAAGGCTGCGCTCAAAATCTTGGCCGCACGGGTCCTGGCGGCCGGATTGAGGAGGAGCAGCGCCCCTGCGAAGGAATAGAATGCGCCGATCGACGAGACGACGGCGACGCGAGCCTCGAGACTCCCGGCGGCCGGGGCGAAGGCATAGAACAGGAGCCAGATCACCGGTCCGGCGTACCACCAGCAGGGGAATCGCATTTGGAAATTTTTGTAGTCTGATTGTTCACTTGCGTTTGCGGTTGCGATGGATTCTTCGCTTGGCCGGCGGATTTTCGCCGTTGGGAGGATGCCGTGG
>NZ_JAZHLI010000042.1:0-40649 GCF_036549475.1 Aurantimonas sp. A2-1-M11
TCGGCTTTCTGCGATGGATACGGCTGGTCTTGCTGACGCCCTTGAGAAAGCGCTCATTCTCGGCCGAGCGGTAGGCGCTGTCTGCCCAGACATCGGAGGCGGTGTTTGAAGGGGCGATCAGCCCTTCGCGCAAACGCGCTCCGTCATGAGCCGCCGCGTCGGTGACGAGAGACTCGAAATCGACCGTAACGGAGAGCTTCTCCAATGGATCGCCATGGCGTGAGAGTTGCGAAAGCCGATCCTCGACGTCCCAAAACCCGATCTGTCCCGCCATCCGACCCCTCCCGAAAGCGCGACCTCAGTGAATCATGTCAGCACGAAATCCGCCAGTTTCCGGAGGCATCCANACCCGATCTGTCCCGCCATCCGACCCCTCCCGAAAGCGCGACCTCAGTGAATCATGTCAGCACGAAATCCGCCAGTTTCCGGAGGCATCCATCTGATGGCGATGCAGGGCGAGGATGTCGCCGACAATAGCCTCGTCCTGCATGCGGTGTATCTCATGGCGACCTGCGCGATCATTATCGATGCCAGTGCCCACGGGACATTGAGGGATGACCGGGTGCTGCCCGGGGCCCAGGTGTTCGCGATGGTGCAGGCCGAGATCCTGAGGCGTCGGGCGGCGTTCGAGGAGAGGAAGACGGCCTGATGGGCAAGTATGAAGGCACCTGGGTCGATGTCGCTCGCGAGACGATGACCGAGAGCGAGGTCTACGCGCTGATGGCGGGCATAGAGCGGGAGATCCAGGACGATCCGGAGTGCGCCCTGGAACAGGCGAACAGCATCGTCCAGCGGCACTACCCGAACGTCGTCATCGTCGCGTGGGACGACGAGACCGCCGCGGTTTCGGGGACGGAGCTTGTCGACAGGGCCATCGAGATCCTCGCGGGCTCGAAGCGTTGGGACGAGCAGCTGGCGCGCAACACTCATCTGAATCCGGGTGTCGGTAAGGACTGAAACCCTTATGTAATAGGCGTTGTACCTGTTTCGCGATTTCAGTAACAACACCTTGCTGGCTCGCCGCAAACGGAACCAAATATTGTTATCGTTCGCTCTCCTGACCCGGCTTTTCCGCAGCCATCCAGTGACCCTCACATCGGGTTGCTCTCGTCGTTGACGGTCGGCTCGTTCGCGATCCTGTCTGCGTCGAACTCGTCTACGATCTGCGTGATCCCGGCGTCCGCAGCCAGATCCCGCAGCTGCTCCCGGATATAGCGGACCTGGCCCAACGCTTCGGTCAGCGACCCGTCGATGTTGTATGGCGTCGGATCGTCTGGCGCCGCGGTCGCCGGATCGAACGCGAAGAGTTCCTGAGCGATTGAGACGTTGCCCTCCACCGCGGCGAGTTCGGTCCAGATCGCAATCAGGCGCTCGATTTGGCGGGTGTCCATGATGATTCCAGCGCTGTGGGAGATCGTTCTTCAAGGTTATACCGGATCTGCGCAGGCGGCGTAGCGCCGTCATCCTCGCCTGCCAAGGCCTCCCTCACCCGTCCTCATCTGCCGCCTCCACGATCCTGTTCTTCGGGCCGCTCGGCAGCGCTTCCCGCGCCATTAGGAGCGTCTTCACCAGTGCAGCGTCCCCGAGTGGAGCGAATCGACGGAATTTGCCATACGTGCCCGCGTACCGAGTAGAGGAGAGAATATGTTTAATCGGGTTCGACTGGCTTTTGTCGGAATGATAGTAGCGACACCGCTGGTTCTGTCGGGATGTCAAACGGGGAAGCCGGGAGTTTCGAACGACACGTATACGGGGGTAACGACATACTACTCGGGTATCGTAGACGCGAACAGTGGGCTACTGATGAACCTGAAATCGCAGGCTATTTATTCAGATAAGCTCGGATACGGCGTCAAAACGAACTACTTCAGTTCGGCATCCGGCTGGATGTTTCTGGAGAGCGCGTATGCTGGAGGGAGGCAGTACAACTACGACGTGACTGACCGCCAGACGGCAATGTGCAGCGGGACTGGCTGTGTCACTATCGAGAAGGGCTTCATCCATATGACCGAGTCCGAGTTCGCCAAGGCGGCGGAGACGGGCTTCGACTTCAAGCTCATCGGGAGCCGCGGGTCAGTGACCGGCCGCATCGAGCCAGCAGTTTTCCAGCAAGTCACCAGCCAACGGACCGGGTGATCCTGGATCAAACTCCTGAGCAACAAGAGAAGCCGTCTCCGCGGAGACGGCTTCTGAACTCAATGATCTCCGAGGCGGGTGTTCAGTTTCCGAAATTTATGTACAACCCCTGCGCCATAGGGGTTTGCGGCCCGTTATACCGTTTGCGCAGATCCGGTATAACGGAAATCGGCGTCGTACAGCGGCGGGGATGCGTGGGTAGGTATTCAGTCGTCGCGGTCGAGAGATGGGCTTCAGTGGGCAAGTGAGAGGCCGTTTTTCCGACCGAGGCCGGCGTGGATCACCGAAGGCGGGCCAGGCGTTCCTTCAGTTGCTCGTCGAGAAGCTCAAGCGCTTCGCGGATCTCACCGGTTTCTGAATCGGACAGTCCGCCGAAAAGGTTCTCTTCGACGCCTCGCCAGATCTCTCGAACCAACGCCTGCATCTCGACGCCGGCGTCAGTGAGGACGACCGCACTCTTCCGATGATCGAGCATGTCTGGGATCTGCTCGACGAGTCCCTTCTTCGACAGGCAATTCAACATCTTAGAGACCGTGGCGGGGCGGACGCCGAGCCGGGCGGCAATCTGGCAAACGGTTCGTGTCGGCTCTGCGGAAAGAAGGATGATCAGCTCGTCCTGGCCGGGGCGCAGGCCCGCCACGCGTGTCGCGATCTCCACATAAGCGCGAGTAAGCTTCGCGACGCGCAGCAGATCGACAACGATGTGGCTGCTGGCTGGCGCCGCCGAGGCGATGTCTGACGTTTGGTACATCGGATCTCCCTCCTGATTGGCGTGTCACCTGACAACAAGAGATCAGTCGCCAGATTCCGATGCCACGTTTTCCATGCGCCCCACGCATTGCATCGCTGCCAGTCACCCGCCCACGGCAAACCGGCCATTTAAACGCCCGCTGAGCGGATGAAGGGTCACCGAAGGGTTTATCCCTCCTACCCTTCGCCTCTGCCTTCAGCGGCCAGTATAAACGCTGTTTTTATTTCACGAGTTGCCTTGATTTCCGTCTATGAGGAAGCTATCTTTATCGTATCGGCAGGGAGCAAGTCCCGCTGCGAGCGAGGCGAAAAAGGCTAGCGAAATGAACAATCTGAAGGCGATCATGAACTGCGCATGGGAAATCGCCCGGGCTGGCGCCGCCGGATTCGGCGGCAAGGTCCGCATGTATTTTGGCGCTGCATTGAAGCAGTATTGGAAGGAGAACGGGATGAACGGCGAGAACAAGAAGTCGATCGGGGACAAGACCGCCACCTGACCCCTGAACCCCGGGTCTCCGCAAATGTGTGGAGACCTCCTCAATCAAACAGGAAAGCGCTATGATCGAATTCTCCGTCCCGCCCGTCGACCATTCGTTCGAGGCCGCTGGCTACTTCGAAGCCGGCGATTTCCTTCGCGAGGCCGGCGAGGCTCTCTACGGCGACCGCTGGCAGACCGCGATCGCCCGCGACTTGGACGTTTCGGACCGCACCGTGCGCAACTGGAACGCCATGAAATTCGCGATTCCCCTCGGCGTCCAGCGCGACATCCTCGCTCTCCTGTCGGCCCGCGAGATCGAAATTGCTCGTGTCCGGGGCGGCGGCGAAAGGATGCTCGAGCACGACGATCAGCCGACCCGGGTCTGTTCCGACTCTCCGGAGACCACGTTCATCTTCGGTAGCATCAGCCACCGTTCGTCCGCGGACATGCACGACGCGATCGCGTACGCCTGGATCGGCGGTGGCGTCACCCCGGACCTCGCGGATGTCGAGGAAATCCTCGCAAACTGGGAAATCTCCGCCGAGGAGATCGAAGGCGCCGACGGGTGGGGCCTCGCCGGGACCGAAGAGAAGGACCCCCTCAACAACTATGAGCGCCGCGAACTCAAGGCCGCCGTCGAGCGGCTCCGGGACCGGCTGGCGAACGGCGACGAGGAGGACGAGTGATGGGCCTCCGCGAACTCATGACCCGGGCGCACAAGAAGACGAAGCGCCTCGTCCGCGCCGGCATCAGCTACGCAGCGACCCTGCGCCTCGTCCTCCGCGATCTCTGGCACCTCCTCCGCCGCCCGCTCCCTGCCCTCGTCGGCCGGCGCCGGGACGTCATGCGCGCCGAATCCCTGCGGTCCACGTGGCTCCCTTACTACGCCGCCGAGATCGAACACTGGGTCCTCGAATGCCAGGACGAGCCCGGCGTTTTCGAGCGCGGCCTGACCCTGACCCTCGCCCTTTTCCGCAGCGAGGCGGCATTCTGGATCGACATCGGGCGCGGCGGAATGCTCGGCCTCGAGCGGCTCGGCGAGATCATCCGCGGCGAAGAAGTCGCCGCATAATCAATGTAGGAAAGGAACACTCACATGATCAAGACCATCGACCTCGACTCCCCTGCCGCTTCCGAAGCTTTCGAGGAAGCAAATGGCCGCGCCAATACTTTCACCCTCGGCGTGGACGACGCGAAGCGCATCGCCGAGAGCGTCTGCAGGCAGCTCGACAACGCCGGTCTCGCGGCATCGAATCGTAAGGGCGTCGAGGTCTACGTGCGGTCCGGCGGGCCGAGCGGGAGCAGCTACAACCACGCGGCGAACGGGACGGAATTCAAGCTTCTGTGGCGCGGCGGACGCTTTCAGATCGTCGCCGGCAGCGTGGGGCGGGTCAGCGTCTACCCGACGAATCCGAAGGTCCGGCGGGTCACGCTGAACGAAGCGCAGGCAGAGATCGTCCGGAACGCCGCCGTCCGCCCCTTCCCCATCGCTGCCGCCGCGGCACCGAGCAAGCTGGTTTCGAGCCAGACCGAAGCCAACGACCATCGCCCCATCTAACGCATAGATCAAAACGAGAACATCCCATAGCCTCCGGTTCACCAGAATCGGAGGCTTTCTCTTGTCCAGACGATCGCGCTACGTCCGCCCCCTCGGCGTCCTGCCGCCAGACGCTGGCATCACGGACGCTCACATGCGCACGATCATCACCCTGGCGATCGAAGAGATCCCAGTCGATTTGCGGGCCCGCATCGCGATGAAGCGGCCGCCGACGAACTGGCAAGATTACGATGACGCCAGGAGGGCGATCGCGGAGCATCTGGTGTCGAGGATCCGCGAATCGGTGCGGTGCGATTACTCCGGATCGGGCGCGAACGGAGGGCACGGGTGACTGCGGTCTATTATGCCGATGTGCGGGTTTTCCGCACATGGCTATAATAGAGATCACCGTCCGCCGGCTTGGTCGACCCTCTGCTGCATGACGTCGCCCAGAGCCCTGGCCTCCGCCTCTTCCTTGGCCCGTTCGATGTATGCCCGCTCCCACCCCTCGAGCTTGCTGCCGATCGTCGGGGTGGGCGTCCGTACCGCCAAGATCTCGTCGAGAGTGACCGGCCGGAAGTCCCAGCAATCGACACCGACATCCACGGCGCCGGCGACCAGGCGATTGCCGTGGACGTGCCCGAAGAGGTGAACGCTGTCCCTGTAATAGGCAGGCCATTCTGCCAAGGGGTAGTGACACATGACCACCCGCTTGCCGTCGACGGCGATCTCCTTCAGATCATGGACCGATTCCCAACCCCAGTCGCGAACAGACGACTTGTCGTGATTGCCGACAATCAGGTGCTTGCGGCCATGCAGCATCCCGAAGATCTTGTGGGCGTCGTCGACGGACATTTTGTAAGCGAAGTCGCCGAGGTGCCAGACCTCGTCTCCCGGCGCGACGGTAGCGTTCCAGCGCTTCACCATCTCGCTGTCCATCCTGCCGACAGTCTTGAACGGCCTGGCGCACAGATCGATGATGCCGGCGTGCCCAAAATGGTGGTCTGCTGTGAAGAAAATCCTGCTCATCGTGGCCTCCATCGCCAATGCTACTGCCTTCTAATGCTCTGAAGCTTCCACCGCATTACATTGAGGCCGATACTTTTACGCATTTCCGCGTCAGTGTTGGTCCAGACTTCCAGCGCAGATGCGACGAAATCGTTGGGCGGGATGCCCTCTCCCTCTTCGATCTGGCGCAGGCGTTCCTGCAAATGCTTTGGGATCACGATCAACATGGGTAGGCCTCCTTCGCCTTAATTCCGGATTTCCAGCCGGTCGCGGTTGTCGACAAGCGCCTCGACGATGCGCGACAACTGCCTGAGAGAGCCGCCGCGCCAGGCCTTCTTCAGCAGGTCTTCTTCGTCGGGCGCGATCGGCGGGATCATTCCCGGGACGAGGCCCCGCTTCCGCCGGATGTCGTCCACGATCCGGCGGGCGAGAGGACCGATGTGTTCGGGGCCCGGGTCCGGCATCCGAACGACGTCGAACCGGTCCCTCAACGGCGCCGGGATCGACAAGGTGTTCGCTGTCGCGACGAACGAAACGTGCGAGAGATCGATCGGCGCGTCGAGAGCGGTCTCGTAATATGCCTGCGCAGTATGCGCCTCCAGCATCGGCAGCAAGACATCCACGAGACTACCGTTCTCGAAGTGCCTGCCCGCCTTCTCGATCTCGTCGAGAATGACCAGGGGATTCGCCACACCGTGCTGTCGGATCGCTTCGCCCGGCGTCGACAGCTGCGCGGAGTGCCACCTGGCGGGCGTTCCTCCGAAGCTGTTGTCGCCCGAGGAAGCACACGGGAACACGAAATGCGGAGTGTCCAGCATCGCGGCGATCGCCTGCAAGAGACTCGTCTTCCCCGTTCCCGGCGCGCCGACGAGGAGGGTCGGCCGCAGCTTCACCACGTCGCCGACATTGATGCCCGCCAGAAGCCGGCGGATCACGTCGCCGGCGTGGGGCCACTCCCCCAGGAGCATCGCAGTCGGGTCGTTGTAGACAGTCCGCAACGGCAGATCGACGTTCGCGATCTTCTCGCATGCCGACCACAGTGACTTCGTGGCTTGCGTCTTGGGCGTGGCGATCGGCGAGGTCAGGACGCGGGCGGTCGGGCCGGCGGGCTCCGGCATGCGCACGTCTTCCTCGACCAGCGGAGCCGCCTCCTCCGGCTCCTGGGCGCCGGCTTCGGCGCGGAAGATCGCCAGGATCTCGATGAAGTCGGAGGGCAGGCTCGCTTGTTCGATCGCCAGGTCGAGGTGGACGCAATCGAACGAAAGCGGGTCCCAGCCGGCCGGCCAGACGGCATCGGGCGTTCCGAAGTGCAGACGCAAGACCTCGGTCAGATGCGCCTCGCCGACCCTGGTGGCGTCGATCTCGGCGGAGGCGATCCTCGCCAACACATCAGGCACAACGTCATCCGGCCCGAGCTGGAGCAGGACATCGCTCTGCCCGAGAGCCTTGAGAATTTCCCGGACATCGATATAGCGGCCGGCGACGTCGAGCGACGCGCCCCGCGCTTCATGGACGATGCCTGAGACGTACGTTCTTGCTGCCCACCGAGCAGACCGCTCCCAGTTTTCGTTCGACCGGATAACGACCAGGCGGCGGCGATCCGACATCCGCTCCGGAATACGGAGTTCAGGATTCGCGAGGAAAATCGCTTTGAGAGTGGGGATTCGGGCGTCTTCGACGAGAGACTGGATGCCGGGATCTTCGTCGTCGACGTCGTCGCCGGAGAAGGTCTGGCCTTCGCTGTATGCGCGGCGAGACCCGACGAGACGGGCAAGCTTCTTTGACATAGAAAGCACTCCAGAGTCGACGGTTGCGGGCCTAATTCGCCTGGGTTCCGTCTGGAAGCGTTCTGGGTATCAGCGAGGGGTTAAGATCGCTTAACGAATATCCCGAGAAATCGTCATAGATCCTCGAACTCTTCGAAATCGTCGTCGTGGGCGAGTTCGAGCATGCATGACCTCGCGACCTGGCGGACGAAGCCCGATTCCTCACGCAGGTCAGCGTAGACCAGGCGTATCCGGTGATCGAACTCGGCTTTCAATGCCAGCTGGTGCTCGAGCTTGGCGAGCAGCTTCGGTGGGATCCGGGATTCGCCGTTCAGCCAGCGAGTCACTTGCCGCATCGGGACCATAGTCGACCGTTGAAGGCTTTCTGCGGTCGATCGCGGGAAGACCTTTTTCACCAGCGCGATCGAGGCGGCAGCGTCGTAGGGGACGAAATCTGGCTTCTGGGAATTGTCGTCGTTCATGTCGGGGGCCTCCGTTCGCCCAGGTGGTGATCGCCCGAACTATGGTGGCAGAAGCCGGCGCGAGGCTGAAGCCGAAAGTCCCGACAGAATCCCTGTCAGGGACCAATCAGGGACCAAATGCCAATCACCGGGCCGGCAGTGCTTCGCCGAAATCCCGTTTCAGCATCGATATCAAGGGGTTATTTGGTGGGTGATGTAGGGTTCGAACCTACGACCCGCTGATTAAGAGTCAGCTGCTCTACCAACTGAGCTAATCACCCACGACGCCGGTGGCGTTCGGTAGCGGCTACATAAGCGGAAGCGCGGGACCTGTCCACCCCGCGCGATGGCATTTTTGCAGTGCGATGACAGTTATTTCGGCGGCCAGCCGATCCTTGCCCCTGCAGGCGCGGCGCCCCTGCGAGCAGGCCCGGTCCTTGCGGGTCAGGACCAGGCGAACAGGCGAGTCAGGGCCTCGGGCAGTGCTTCCGGCTCGATGCGACGGATGCTGCCGGTGACGGCGGGCGCGGGCCGCGTGTCGACCGGCGCGGGGGCCGGCGCCGGCTCCGGTCGCCGGTCCTCGTGGTCGGGGCCCGGCTCGATGTCCAGAAAGCGGATGCCGGCGAACATGGCGCGGCGGTAGACCAGGCGCGCCGGGCGCTCGTCCTGCGCCTCGCCGATCCGGATCTGGAATTCCTTGGGCAGATGCGCGGCGTCGTCGATGGTCAGGAGCGCGCCGGTGGCCGAAATGTTGCGCACGATGCAGTCGAAGGTGGAATAGCCGCCGTTGAAGACGACCTTCGCGCGCTTGAGGGTGCGCATGCGCGGCGCGACGCGGCGTTCCGAATCGTCCGGCTCGTGTTCAGGAAGCGCGGCCATATCAGCCTCCGTGCCAGGTCTGTCGCCCCGTTTGTCGCAGGAACTCCTTTGCATTTCCTGAACCGGACGCGGCAAGTTCGCCTGAAATGCAAGGCGCCGGCGGGACAAGGCCCCGCCGGCGCTGTTTTTCTGCGAAGAGCGCCTATGCCGCGATCAGTTGCGGTCCTTGTCGACCAGCGCGTTGGACTTGATCCACGGCATCATGCCGCGCAGCTTCTCGCCGACTTCCTCGATCTGGTGCTTGTCGTTGAGGCGGCGGATGCCCTTGAAGCGCGCGCCGCCGGCCCGGTATTCCTGCATCCAGTCCGAGGTGAACTTGCCGGTCTGGATGTCGTGCAGGACGCGCTTCATCTCGGCCTTGGTTTCCGAGGTGATGATGCGCGGGCCGGAGACATACTCGCCCCATTCGGCGGTGTTGGAGATCGAGTAGTTCATGTTGGCGATGCCGCCCTCATAGATGAGGTCGACGATCAGCTTCACTTCGTGCAGGCACTCGAAATAGGCCATTTCCGGCGCGTAGCCGGCTTCCACCAGCGTCTCGAAGCCGGCGCGGATCAGCTCGACGAGACCGCCGCACAGGACGACCTGCTCGCCGAACAGGTCGGTCTCGCACTCTTCCTTGAAGTTCGTCTCGATGATGCCCGAGCGGCCACCGCCGACGCCGCAGGCGTAGGACAGCGCCAGTTCCAGCGCGTTGCCCGACGGATCCTGGTGAACGGCGACGAGGCACGGCACGCCGCCACCCTTCTGGTATTCGCCGCGCACCGTGTGGCCCGGGCCCTTCGGCGCGATCATCACCACGTCGACGCTCGCCTTCGGCTCGATCAGGCCGAAATGCACGTTGAGGCCGTGGGCGAAGGCGATCGCAGCGCCATCGCGGATGTGCGGGGCGATCTCGTCGCGGTAGATGTCGGCCTGGAGCTCGTCCGGGGTCGCCATCATCATCAGGTCGGCCCAGCCGGCCGCCTCGGAGACGGTCATGACCTTGAAGCCGTCGGCTTCGGCCTTCTTGGCGGTCGCCGAGCCGGCGCGCAGCGCAACGGCGACATCGTTGGCGCCGGAATCCTTCAGGTTCAGCGCATGGGCACGGCCCTGGCTGCCGTAGCCGATGATCGCGACCTTGCGGGACTTGACGAGATTGAGATCGGCATCCCGATCGTAATAGACGCGCATGATGTATCCTCCTTGGATGATGGCTGGTTGTCGTGAATTCAGGCCGTTGCCGGCCTCTCCTCGTCCACTCCGTACAGAGTGAAGAACTGGTGTGTGGCGCGCTCGGCGTCGCGGGCGACGGCATCGCGATCGAGCGCCTGGCGGTCGCCGAGCAGCAGCCGAATCTGCACGTCGCGTACGACGAGGCCGAAGAAGCTGCGAAAGGCGTCGTCGGCGTCGTC
The DNA here is from genome assembly GCF_036549475.1 of Aurantimonas sp. A2-1-M11. Taxonomy (NCBI): domain Bacteria; kingdom Pseudomonadati; phylum Pseudomonadota; class Alphaproteobacteria; order Hyphomicrobiales; family Aurantimonadaceae; genus Aurantimonas; species Aurantimonas sp. A2-1-M11. Next base: position 10,410 of record NZ_JAZHLI010000042.1, read on the forward strand.
GAACCGCACCAGTCCGGCGGCCCGGCCGGCCTCGAGCGCCGGCTTCAGCCGCCGCGCCATGGCGAAGGGACCGTTATGCAGGACGATGGCGCCGAGATCGGCGGTCTTCGACCCGGCCTCGGCGATGGCCAGCCGGTTGAGCGCCACCGAGGTCGGTGAGCTCAGCACGGTCAGCCAGTCGCGGGCGAACTGGGTCAGATGCGCCGCCAGACGCTCGCGGGAGGCGGCCTCCGCCCCCACCGGTACGCCGCGCACCTTGGAGGCCTGCCACTGCACCGTGGCGGTCAGCAAACCGTCCCGGTCGCCGAACCATTTGTAGAGCGTCTCCTTGGAGCAGCTCGCGGCGCGGGCGACGGCCGTCATGGTCAGCGGCCGGCGCGCCTCGACGAGCAGGCGCAGCGCCGCGTCCAGCACGGCGCCCTGGCGCTCGGTCATGCTCTCCACGGCGATGGTTTCGGTTGCCGACACTCTGCCTCCCAACGGTCGGCATTGCCGTACCGTACGTTACGGTACGGCTCCTATCCGCTGTCGGAGGCCGGTGCAAGCGGAAAACGTCGTGCCGTTGATCCGGGCTATCCGGGCAGCGCGATGCGGGGTCCGCTCAGCCCTGGCCGCAGGCGGCACGGAACCGGCGCACGCTGGCTTCCATCCCGTATTCCAGCGCATCGGCGGTCAGCCCGTGGCCGATGGAGACTTCCGCGAGATCCGGGATCCGGGCGACCAGCGCCGGCAGATTGGCGACGGTCAGGTCGTGCCCGGCATTGACGCCGAGCCCTGCGGCGAAGGCCGCGTCGGCCGTCGCGCCGAGGCGTTCGATCTCGGCGGCCGCGGCGGCGGGATCGGAATGGGTGCCGCCATAAGGGCCGGTATAGAGCTCGATCCGGTCGCAGCCCGTGGCAGCGGCGGCCGGGATCGCGGAAGGGTCGGCATCGGCGAAGAGGGACACCCGCGCACCGCCGGCCTGCAGACGCGCGACGATGGGCTGCAGAAAGGCCGCTTCGCCCGCAAAGTCCCAGCCATGGTCGGAGGTCGGCTGCGACGGATCGTCCGGCACCAGCGTCACCTGCTCGGGACTGACCGTCTCGACCAGCGCCAGGAACTCTTCGGTCGGATAGCCTTCGATGTTGAACTCGGCCGCGGGAAACTCGCTGTCGATCAACCGGCGCAGATCCGGAAGGTCGGAGAAGCGGATGTGCCGCTGGTCCGGCCGCGGATGCACGGTCAGCCCGTGTGTGCCGGCCCGCAGCGCGATGCGGCCGAAATCGACCACGTTCGGCCATGGCAGGTCGCGGCGATTGCGCAGCATGGCGACGGCATTGAGATTGACGGAGAGTGCGGTCGACATCGTGGCCTCGCGAGAAATTGCGGCGTTCCGTAACTGTGCGATCCCCGGCGAACGGTCAACGGCGCGGCAAGAAAAGCTCCCGATCCGACGACCGCGGACGGATCGCATGTTGAAAGGGCTCCCCATACAGTTAGTCTGTCACCGGCATTGTGATTACCCGGGGCGCCTCCCGGGTCTGGTTCCGAGGGAGAGAGAAGAGATATGCGCGGTTCGAACTTCATACCGATCGTGGTTGCCGGCGTCGTCGGCATCGCGATCGGCTGGGGCCTCGCCCCCGACTACGACGACGTCCGCGAGGATCTGGGCAGTCGGATCGACGGTGTCGCCGGCCAGTTGCAGACCGAGATCCAGACATTGCAGACCAGCGTCTCGGAACTCAGCCAGCAGGCTGCCGCACCGGCCGACGACGTAATGGCGCAGACGCAATCGGCGATCAGCGCCCTGGGTACCCGCCTCGACGAGCTCACCGGCGAGTTCCAGACCCGCACCGAAGCGCTGGGACAGTCGCTGCAGACGAGCGCCGGCGAGGCGCGGGACACAGCTTCGGCCAAGCTCGACTCACTGGCCGCCGCCGTCGAAGACCTGAAGGGAGACATCGCGAGCGGGGCCCCCGGTTCGGCTGAGAACGCCGCAGGCGCTGGCGGCAGCGATCCGGCGGCACTGGCTGGCCAGATCGGCAACACCGGCGCCATCCTGCTGCCCGGCCAGTCGGCGATTTTCGGCGGCACGCCGGTCGCACTCGTCGCCATCGCCGCGGAGACCGGCAACGCCACGCTGGCGGTCGCGGGCGGCGACGAACAGGACGTCGCGGCCGGCAGCAGCATCGATGTCGGCAACAATTGCCAGGTGACCGTCGCGGGCATCGCGGCCGGTGCCGCCTATCTGGGCTCGCAGGATTGCGCCGACGCAACAGCCCCCGCCTCCGGCGGCGAGACCCAGCAGGCTGAGGCGGCTCCCGCCGAAGCGGCCCCCGCACCCGAAGCGGCGGCATCCCCGGACACGGCGGCAGCCGGCGACGCCGCATCGAGCCAGGCCCCCGCGGCTGAGGCCCCGGCGGAACAGCCGGCCGAAGCTGCCGAAGCCCCGGCAGAGCAGCCGGCCGAGACGGCAGCGGCAGACGCAGCGCCGGCCGCGGACCCTGCGGGCGATCAGTCCTTGCCCATCGGCGACACGGCGATCTTCGGCGAGACGCGGGTCTTCGTCTCCGCCATCGGTGAGGACAATGCCACCCTCTTCGTCGTTGGTGGCGACGGCCGCCAGACCGTCGCGGTGGGCGAGGCGCTCGATGCCGGCAATGGCTGCAGCGTCACCGTCGAGAGCATTTCCGACGGCCAGGTGACCCTTGCCGGCGACAACTGCGCGGGTGGAACCGGCGAGGCACAGGCTGCGCCCGAGTCGGGCGAGGACACCGCTGCATCGACGCCCCAGGGTGCGATCGCACCGGCTGCCGAGGCGCCGGCGCAGGCCGAACCCGAGGCACCCGCCGAGGCCAGCGCGGCGGCTCCGGCCGGCGATGGTGGAATCACCGTCGGCCAGACGGCGACCTTCGGCGACAAGAAGGTCTTCGTCTCCGGTCTCATCAACAATGGCGCCGTTCTCTATGTCGTCGGCGGCGGTCGCCAGCAGGTGGAGACCGGAAGCTCCGCCGATCTCGGCGACGGCTGCACCGCAGTCCTCGACCGCGTCGAGAATCGCACGGTCTTCATGACCCCGAACGGCTGCTGAGCGAGCACGATAAATCCGGGCAGAACGGTAGAGGGCGGGAACGACTGGTTCCCGCCCTCTTTTCTTGGTCCGGCTTGCGGCGCCGATTGGGCGCGAACCGGATTCAGAAAGCGTTCGGGCCTATTTGACGATCGTCAGGGTCTCGGCCGCGCGGGTGATGGCGGTGTAGAGCCAGCGCTCGCGGGTCTCCTTGAAGGCCCAGCTCTCGTCGAACAGCATGACGTTGTTCCATTGGGAGCCCTGCGCCTTGTGGACCGTCAGCGCGTAGCCATAGTCGAAATCGTCGAAGCGCTTCTTGGTCGGCCAGGGAATGTCCGCATCCGGATCCTCGAAGGCGGCCTTGAGCAGCCGGATCTTGGCGGCGCCCTGGTCGATGTCGTCATCGTCCGGCTTGACGATCAGGTTGACCCCCGGCTTGGTCGTCTCGCGCGAGGCCGTCATCACCTGCCAGAGCGAGCCGTTGAGCAGCCCCTTGGCCGGGTCGTTGCGCAGGCAAACCAGCTTGTCGCCGGACATGGGCAGCGGCCCCTCGAAGCCCTTCAGCTCGCGCAGCCGTCCGTTGTAGCGCCGACGGGTGCGGTTGGTGCCAACGAGAACCTGGTCGGCGGCAAGCACCTCCTCGGTCTCCACGTCGCGCTTGCCGATGATGCGGGCCGCGCCCCAGTCGCCATGCATCAGCTCCTTGCCCTCGCGCACATGCAGAGCGAGCTCGATGATCGGGTTGTCCCGGGCCTGGCGGTGAATCTCGGTCAGGAGGAAGTCCGGCTCGGCCTCGGTGAAGAAGCCGCCGCCCGAGACCGGCGGCAACTGTCCCGGATCGCCGAGCACCAGGATCGGCGTGCCGAACGACATCAGGTCGCGGCCCAGCGCCTCGTCCACCATCGAGCATTCGTCGACGATGACCAGCTTGGCCTTGGCGACCGGGCTCTGCCGGTTCAGCGAAAAGGTCGGCGAGACCCGCGAGACGCCGCTCGCCTCGTCCGAGACGGTCTCCTCGCCGCGCGGCCGGTAGATCAGCGAATGCAGGGTGCGGGCGCTCTTGGCGCCCTTCGAGCGCAGCACCTGCGCCGCCTTGCCGGTGAAGGCGGCGAACTGCACGGCCCCGTCGATGCCCTCGGCAAAATGCTTCGCCAGCGTCGTCTTGCCGGTTCCAGCATAGCCGAACAGCCGGAAGATCGGGGTGTCCCCCGCCTCCAGCCAGCCGGCCACGGCCTTCAGCGCATCGTCCTGCTGTGGTGAGAGTTTCAAGCCGATCTCCGGTCGCCGGTCGGGCGCCCGGCCCGATTCCCTTTGCGACAAGCCTTATAGGTCCCGGCCCGCTTTTTCACCCTCGATGCGTCGCCGCGCCGATGCGACCCTGTCTCGCCTGCCAGCCGGGCGTGCCGCGGCACATCTCCGGCATCGGGATCGGTCTCAGGACGCGGTGGGCGCCCGGCCCGCAGTATCTTTGTCGTTGGCGGCAATGATCCCGGCAATCGCCCGGGCCAGTTCGCGTTCGCCGAACGGCTTGGGAAGCTTCGGCAGGGTGTTGTCGCCGCCGGGGGGCAGTTCGGCATAGCCGGTGGCCAGGATGATCGGCAGGCCGGGCAGTTCGGTGCGGATCACCTGGGCGAGCTGGCTGCCGGTCATGCGCGGCATGGCGTGATCGGTGATCACCAGATCCACTGCCTTGCCGTCCCGCAGGATGTCCAGCGCCTCGGTCCCCGACATCGCCTCGAACACGCGGTGCCCCATGTCCTCCAGCATCGCCACGGTGTTCATCAGCACCAGTCCGTCGTCGTCGACGGCCAGAATCGTCAGCGGACGGTGACCGCCGGGTTCGGCGGCAGCCGCATCGAAAGCTACCGGCGCCGCGGCGGCTGCGGCTGCGGCTGCGACGGCGTCGGCTGTCGCGGCCGGGAGCCACAATTCGACGCGGGTACCCTCTCCCTTGCGGCTGTGGATCCGCAGGCCGCCACCCGACTGGCTGACCAGCCCGTGCACCATCGACAGGCCGAGACCGGTGCCCTTGCCCACCCCCTTGGTCGTGAAGAACGGCTCGGCCGCACGCTCCACCGTCTTGGCATCCATGCCTTCGCCCGTATCGGTCACGGCGATCCGCACATAGGCGCCGGGCTGCAGGCCGCCCGGATCGGCGCGCGCGACCATCACTTCGTCGGCGTCGATGACCACGACGCCGCCGCTGCCCTCCATCGCGTCCCGCGCATTGACAAGAAGGTTGAGCAGCGCGGTCTCGAGTTGGTTGGGATCGACATGGGCCGGCGCCAATCCGCTGGAAAAATGCGTCTCGATGGTAATTTCCGGGCCGATCGAACGCTCCAGGAAGCCGGTGATACCGGCGACGAGTTCCGCCAGATCGACGGCGCGGGGCGCCAGGTCCTGCCTTCGGGCGAAGGCCAGCATGCGCTGCGTCAGCGTGGCGCCGCGCCGGGCGCCCTCGAGGGCGTTGTCGATCAGCGACAGCACCGCGTCGGGCTCCACGCCGACGCGCTTGCGCGCCATTTCCAGGCTGCCCAGAACGGCGGTGAGGAGATTGTTGAAATCGTGGGCAATGCCGCCGGTGAGTTGCCCGATCGCCTCCATCTTCTGCGACTGGGCCAGCGCGGCATTGGCCTTGGCCAGCGCCTCCTGCGCCTGCTTGCGCTCGGTGACGTCGCGCGTGATCTTGGCAAAGCCGATGACGTTGCCGTGTTCGTCGTCGACCCGGTCGACCACCACGCTCGCCCAGAAACGGCGGCCGTCCTTGCGGATGCGCCACCCCTCGGTCTCGAAGCGGCCTTCTACGAGCGCGGTGCGAAGGCCGCGCGCGGGCTCGCCACGCTCGCGGTCCTCGGGGGTGAAGAAGCGCGAGAAATGCTCGCCCACGATCTCTTCGCGGGTGTAGCCCTTGATCCGCTCGGCTCCCAGGTTCCAGTTCGTCACCCGTCCGTCGCGATCGAGCATGTAGATCGCGTAGTCGCGCACGCCGTCCACCAGCAGCCGGAACTGCTCCTCGCTGCGCTTCAGGCTCTCCGCCGCTTCCTTGCGCTCGGTCAGGTCGCGGGTGATCTTGGCGTAGCCGATCAGGCCGCCGTCGGCGTGGCGTATCGAGTCGAGCACCACATGCGCCCAGAACTGGCGGCCGTCCTTGCGGACGCGCCAGCCTTCCGTCTCGAACCGACCTTCATCGGCCGCGATCCGCAGCTCGCGCTGCGGCAGGCCCGCCTGCCGGTCCGCCGGGACGAAGAAGCGGGAGAAATTCTCCCCGAGAATCTCGTCCGCCCTGTAGCCCTTGAAGCGCTGCGCGCCGGCGTTCCAGCTCGTGATGACGCCGTCGGGATCGAGCATGTAGATCGCGTAGTCGGTGATGGCGTCGACGAGCAGTCGATAACGTCCCTCGTCGCCCCCCGACACCGTCACGCGTGCCGCTCGTGCCATGCCATCGTCCTCACGCCTTCGTTATCCGGACAGACATAGCGACGGACAGCGTGGCGCCAAGACGTGCAAGGGTCGACAAGCTGCGAAATCGTGAGCGATTACATGCCTTCCTTGCCGCGTGACAAGGCGGCCACGCCGGTGCGGCAGACCTCGACGAGTCCGAGCGGCTGCATGATCGCCACGAACTTGTCGAGCTTGGACGGCCGCCCGGTGAGCTCGAAGACGAAATGCTCGATCGACGAGTCGATGACCTTGGCGCGGAAGACGTCGGCCAGGCGCAGCGCCTCGACGCGCTTGTCGCCCTGCCCCGCCACCTTGAGGATGGCGAGTTCCCGCTCGATCGGGTCGTTGTCGCCATTGGCGCCGCCGGCCCGGGTCAGATCGACCACCCGGTGCACCGGTACGATGCGGTCGAGCTGGCTCTTCAGTTGCTCGATGACATGCGGCGCGCCGCGGGTCACCACGGTGATCCGCGACAGATGCTTCTCGTGCTCGGTCTCGGAGACGGTGAGGCTTTCGATATTGTAGCCACGACCGGAAAACAGGCCGATCACCCGCGCCAGGACGCCCGGCTCGTTGTCGACAAGCACGGCGAGAGTTCGGGACTCGATCGCCTCCTTCTCCGGCGTGATGAAATAGGCCGATGCGGGCGGCTGGACGGGTTGGTTCATGACGAAAACTCGGCAGGTTCTTGCGGTTGCGGCACCATAGAGGCGCGGCGCGCAAAGGCCAAGGACGCTTGTCAGGGCCGCCGGACCCGTGCCGCTTTTGCCGTTGGTGCTGGACGTGCGTCATCGGAAGCGCATCTTGACCTGCAATGAATGGCGCCGGACGCGGCGGCAATCGAAAGGGAGAGACGGACATGAAGACGATCGTGCTTCTCGGCACCACGGCGGCTCTGGCCTTTCCGGGCCTGAGCGGCGCATCGGCCCAGGCGCCGGGGCAGACGCATTGCGTCCCGGCGCTCACCGATGCGGGCTTTTCCCTGACACTCCGGGTCGACGGCCAGGGCGGGCTCTTCCGCCTGGCCTGCCGCGACGGGGCACTCGTCGCTATCTCGGCGGACGAGCCGGTCGCCGATGCCACTGTGCCGATGGCGCAGGAGACGCCGGACGAGGCGGCCGATCAGATCGCCGCCAGCGCCGCCGAGGCACAGTCCGAAATGGCCGCGGACGCCGAGCTAGCCGAACCGCCGGCGGAATTGTCCGCGTCGCCGGCAACGGACAGCGCTGCCGCCCCGGCCGACACGATGGCAGCGGAGATCTCGGACGAGGCCGTAACCGATTCCAGCGCCGTTGCAGCGGCAGGGTCCGAACCCGGCGACGACATGGTCGCGGTCGAACCGGGCAGCGCCGAGACAGTGGCCCAGCCGGACATGGAGCCGGCCGGGACGGATGATGCGGCAGACAGCGAGGCGGCCTCGGACTCTGCCGCAGCCGCCATCAACACCCTCGTGGGCGAATCCGGCAACGATGCCGCACTCGACCAGCTACCGACGGAGCTTGCCGATCCGACCGGCGGATCCGCGAGCGAAGACGCTGCCCAGGCAGACTCCGGCGCTGACGCACAGCCGGCCCCCGACGGCGACGATACCGCCAAGGCCGACGGACCGGCGGACGACGTAGAGGAAATGATCGACGAGAGCGCCGAAGCCGCGGCTGAGGACCTCGACGCCGATACGTTGCAGTCGCCGCCGGAGCTTTCGGCCGCCGATCTCGACACCGCCCGCAACGCCGCCGGCCTGTCGGGTGCGACGCCCGAAACCTCGATTACCGAGGCGCCGCAGGACGCGCATTCTTCTGGGCCGGCTGCCATGGCCGACGACGGCGACGCGGGCGACGACAACAAGCCGGCCGTCGCATCGAAGGATGCGGCGCCGATCGGCGCGGCCTCGCGTCCCGGCAAGGCCAAGCAGGACGACCGGCTGGCCGCCACCGATGGTCCTACGCCGGGCGAGCCGGCCAGGTCGTCGGAACCGGGCATGGTGGCAGTGCCACTTGCGGTCATCGGCAGCGCCGAACTGGCACTGCCCGGCGCCTCCTTCCGCAGTGTGGCGATCAGGGGTGACGGCGAGGACCGGATCTATGCCCTGCGCGGCGAAGTGCGCGGCGGCCGCGACGTCGCGGTCACCGTTGCCGTCGACGGGGCCGTGCTGAAGATCGACCGCGAGGTTACCCCCGACGAGGTGCCGAAGCGGATCCTGCGGATCGCCGAGGCGCTGATGCCCGATGCCGAGATCGATCACGTGATCCTGTCGAACCGCGAGAACTACAAGAGCTTCTTCGTCTTCGCCGGCATGGACACCCGCGGCGAGCGCTTCGAACTGGAGATCCGGTCCGACGGGCGCAGCGTTGCCTTCGACCGCCCGTCATAGGTTAGATGAACGAAAGGCGGCTCGCGCCGCCCTTCGTTTCGACAGATCAGAGCGTCCTTCGTGCGCCCGTTGGACGCACATCGCTCTGCAAGATCAGACCAGGGCCCGGCCCTTGGCGTCGATGACGCTGCCCACCGCCTCGTCGCTCGCCTCGTCGGGCAGCAGGATCTCGTTATGGGCCTTGCCCGACGGGATCATCGGGAAGCAATTGGCCAGATTGGCCACGCGGCAGTCGAACAGCACCGGCTTGTCGACTGCCAGCATCTCCTCGATGGCCGCGTCGAGATCACCCGGCTTCTGGCAGCGGATGCCGTGGCCACCGTAGGCCTCGGCCAGCTTGACGAAGTCCGGCAGGGCCTCGGTGTAGGAGTTGGACAGCCGGTTGCCGTGCAGAAGCTGCTGCCACTGGCGCACCATGCCCATGTACTGGTTGTTCAGGATGAAGATCTTGACGTTGGCGCCGTGCTGCACGGCCGTCGACATCTCCTGCATGTTCATCAGCACCGAGGCGTCGCCGGCGATGCAGACCGACAGCGCATCGGGATGCGCGATCTGCGCCCCGATCGCCGCCGGGAGGCCGTACCCCATCGTGCCGAGGCCGCCGGAGGTCAGCCAGCGGTTCGGCGCCTCGAAGCCGTAGAACTGCGCCGCCCACATCTGGTGCTGGCCCACTTCGGTCGAGACATAGGTCTCGCGGTCCTTGGTGTGCGCATAGAGCCGCTGGATCGCGTATTGCGGCATGATGATGTCGTCGTTCGGGTGGTAGGCCAGGCTGTCGCGGGCACGCCATGCGCCGATCTGGTCCCACCAGCCGGCCAGGGCCGCCTCGTCGATCGCTGCACCGCGCTCCTTCCACAGGCCGACCATGTCCTTGAGGACATGGGCAATATCGCCGATGATCGGCAGGTCGGCCCGCACGTTCTTGTTGATCGAGGACGGATCGATGTCGATGTGGATCTTCTTGGAGTTCGGCGAGAAGGCGTCGAGGCGGCCGGTGATGCGGTCGTCGAAGCGTGCGCCGACGCACAGCATCACGTCGCAGCCATGCATGGCCAGATTGGCCTCGTAGGTACCGTGCATGCCCAGCATGCCCAGCCAGCTTTCGCCGGAGGCCGGATAGGCGCCGAGCCCCATCAGGGTCGAGGTGATGGGCGCACCGGTTAGGGCCACGAGTTCGCGCAGGAACTGCGCCGCCTCCGGACCGGAGTTGATGACACCACCGCCCGAATAGATGATCGGCCGCCGGGCACCGGCCAGCATCGCCACCGCCGCCTCGATCCGGTCGCGGTCGCCGACCAGCTTCGGCCGGTAGCTCTCGTGCTGGGTCTGCGGCTGGGGCGGCGAATAGAGGCCCGTGGCGAACTGCACGTCCTTGGGAATGTCGACGACGACCGGCCCCGGGCGCCCGGTGGTCGCCACGTGGAAGGCCTCGTGCAGGACACGGGCCAGGTCGTTGACGTCCTTCACCAGCCAGTTGTGCTTGGTGCAGGGCCGGGTGATGCCGACCGTGTCGCATTCCTGGAAAGCGTCCGAGCCGATCAGCGTCGTCGGAACCTGGCCGGTGATGCAGACCAGCGGGATCGAATCCATCAGCGCGTCCTGCAACGCCGTGACGGCGTTGGTCGCGCCGGGCCCCGAGGTCACGAGCATGACGCCGGGCTTGCCGGTCGAGCGGGCGTAGCCCTCGGCGGCGTGTCCGGCGCCCTGCTCGTGGCGTACGAGAATGTGGCGAACGGCGTCCTGCTGGAAGATCTCGTCGTAGATGGGAAGGACCGCGCCGCCCGGATAGCCGAAGATGTCGAGGACGCCGTGGTCCTTCAACGCCTCCACGACCATCGCCGCGCCTGTCATTTCCCGTGTGTCCGATGTCGCGTTCATGACTCGTCTTCCGTCCCTGCCGGGTCTGTCTGGCGCCACTTCCCGGCCCGGATGCCTGTGTCGGAAATCGGCGCAATAAAAAAGGGCCACTGGGGCCCTTGAGTTGCGCACACGTGGCTCTCGCCGGACGGTCCCTAGACCGCCTCGCGTGTGCGCCGTCCTACTACGAGAATGTTGATCGTCATCATGGGGCGGAAGCTAAGCCCGTCGCGCCCGTCCGTCAACGGCTTATCTTCGCATCCGGCCCGGCGGCCAGTCCTGCCCCCGGGCCGGGGATCGCTCAGCCGACCCTTTCGATATGGATGCGGCGGTAGAGTGCCTCGGCACCGGCGTAGATGCCGAAGGCGATCAGGCCGAGACCGGTGATCGACAGGAGGATCCAGCCGAAGCTCCACTGGGACATCGCCTGCAGCGCCGCGTCCAGTCCAGGCGTGTCGCCTTCGCTGTAGGAGACGGCGCCGGTGAACAGCAGCCCGGCGAGGACTAGGAAGGTCACGCCCCGCGCGATCAGGCCGAAGCGGCAGACCGGCCGCAGCCATGCGCGCTTGTCGGCGGGAATGGTCATGTATTTCTCGAAGCCGGCGATGATCCCCTTGTAGATGTGGGCTGCCCCGGCCACCGCCATGCCGAGCGAAACGAGATAGGTGATCCAGACGCCGTAGCCGGCATCATAGGCAGCCGTGACGACCCCGCCACCGCCACCATCCGAGCTCACACCGGCGAGAACCGTGGCGGCATAGAAGGCAACACCGCCGTAGGCGAAGGCACTGATCAGGAGGCCGGTCCGGGCAAAGACGCCCTTGGCATCGTGGCCGTGCTCGTCGACGTCGAAATACACCTGGATGAGCCGCCAGATCGTGAAGAAGGTCAGCGCCGCGATCAGGGCGACGAGGGCGATCGTGCCGAAACTGGAGCCGGCGATCGTGTTGACCGCATCCTCGGTTCCCATGGCACGCCCGGTCGCATAGGCGGCGCGGAAGGCAAAATAGCCGATGATCAGAAAGACCAGGCCGCGCGCGGCGTAGCCGGCCCGGGCGGCCTTGCGAAGCCAGTCATTGTGGCTCTTGGAGATGTCCTGGAAAGTCAATGTCGCTCCTCACCTTGTGATGGAGCTATACGCGGCGGCTCAGGCGTTGGTTCCGGCCGGTATACCGGACCCGGCGCCGGCATGTACCCGGTTCCGGCCTCCCTGCTTGGCGCTGTAGAGATTGATGTCGGCACGCTTGAAGATCCCCGCGCAGTCGTCGCCCGGGGCCGACGACGCCAGGCCGACCGACACGGTGATCGGCAGCGTCACGTCGCCGACGCGGATCGTCAGCGCCGACACGGCCCGCCGAATCCGTTCGGCGAACGAGACCAGCCCCTGCCCCGACATGTTCGTGACGACGATCGCGAACTCCTCGCCCCCCAGCCTCGCAACCACATCATGGTGGCGGGCAAACTCGCTGAGGCAGCCGGCGACGGCCTTCAGCACCTCGTCGCCGACACCGTGGCCGAACGTGTCGTTCACGTTCTTGAACTTGTCGAGATCGAGCAGCATCAGCCCCACCGGACGGCCGATCCCCTCGAAGGCCGAAACATATTCCTCGAACATCCGGTCGAATTCGCCGGTTGCTCAGCCCGGTCAGCGGATCGGTCAGGGCCGCCTGCTCGAGGCGCTGGGAGGACTGCTCGAGGGAATCGGCCAGCGAGCGCAGCTTGCCCTGCTCGCGCAATTCCGCACGGATGGTCGGCAGGATCAGGAAAAGGCCGACGGCCAGCGCGACGCCGAGGCTGGCCCAGGTCGCTGAGAACAGGCCGGTCGCCATCGGGGGCTCTCCGGCTTCCGCCAGGATCGCGGCCGTGACCGAGTGGGCCTTCACCGTACAGGCGCCCGCAACGACGATCGCGGCCAGAAACAGCACGACCGACAGCTCAGCCTTGGTTGCCTTCATCGACGGTCCCTGCACCGGTTCTTACCCAGCGGCATCGATACGCCGAGAAGCTGTCCGGTCGCTTAAGGCGGTCGCTCAAATCGTCTGGATCGCTGCGACATCCGGTACCACCAGGCGCTCCCAGCTGGCATCAAACTGATTGCGGAACCAGGTTTCCTGGCGCTTGGCGTACTGGCGCGTGCGGGTCGCGGCGCGCTCCACGGCGAGATCCGGCGCCATCGTGCCGTCGAGCACCGCCGACAGTTCGACCACACCGATGGCCTTGGCGGCTGATCCGTCCATCGCGCCGGGCAGGGTCCGAAAGGCCGCGACCTCCTCGAGCGCTCCTTCCGCCATCATCCGGGCGAATCGATCGCCGATCGCTTGGCGCAGCACGGCGCGGTCCGGCGCGGTCACCAGCTTCACGCAGGCGGCCGGATCGAGCAGCCCCGGACGACGCCCGGTCTGCAGCGCCGAGAGCGGCTGCCCCGCCGCTTCGCCCACTTCCAGGGCACGCACGATTCGCTGCCCGTCGGCCGGGTCGATCCGCTGCGCCGCCACCGGGTCCGTATCGGCAAGCCTTCGGTGCAGCGCCGGCGCCCCCTCCTCCGCCAGCCGCTGCCGCCAGCGCGCACGCACGGCCGGGGGCACGGGCGGCAGATCGTCGAGAAGGCCGAGCAAGGACTTGAAATAGAGGCCGGTGCCGCCGCACAGGATCGGCAGGCGGCCCGACGCGCGGATCTCGTCCAGCACCGGCGCCACGTCCCGGACATAGGCGCCGGCGGAATAGCTCCGGTCGGGCGCGACATGGCCGTAGAGCCTGTGGGGGACCCGGGCGAGGGCCTCGGCATCGGGCCGCGCGGTCAGGATGCGCAGGCCGGCATAGACCTGCATCGAATCGGCATTGACGACGACACCGTCATGGCGCTCGGCCAGTTCCACCGCCAGGCCCGACTTGCCGCTGGCGGTCGGTCCCGCTATCAGGATCGCCTGTTTTCCCGCCATTCTGGACAGTCGCTTCATGCTCGTCGCAACGCTCATTGCCGCACCCAAGGGTGCCGACCTGCCTGCTTCAGGCCTCGCCGAAACTGCCCGGGCGGTCGGCACGACACCGGACCAGGCGGACTGGCTGGCACCGGGTTTTGCCGCGGATTTGCCGTTCGAACCACCGGCCAGCCCGACCTGGCGGCAGGATCTGGCCGCCATTGCGGCGGCTGGCGGGTTCGACTGCGTGGTGCAGCAGCGCGACCAGCGGCGCAAGCGGATTTTGATCGCCGACATGGATTCCACCATGATCGATCAGGAATGCATCGACGAACTCGCCGATGCCATCGGGATCAAGGATCGCGTTGCCGGCATCACCGCCCGGGCCATGAATGGCGAGATTGCCTTCGAACCGGCGCTGAAGGAACGCGTCGCACTGCTGGAAGGACTGGCGACGGCGGTCGTCGAGCAGGTCATCGCCGAGCGCATCACGCTGGCCTCCGGCGGCGCCGAACTCGTCGCCACGATGCGAGCCAACGGCGCCTTCACGGCACTCGTCTCGGGCGGCTTCACAGTCTTCACCGGTCCCATCGCCGAACGTCTCGGCTTCCACGAGAACCGCGCCAACACGTTGCGGTTCGAGGGTGACGCCTTCACGGGGCGCGTTGCCGAGCCGATCCTCGGCTCGGCGGCCAAGGTCGCGGCCCTGGAGGATTTCGCCGCGCGGCTCGGCGTGACGGCGCAGGAAGCGATCGCCGTCGGAGATGGCGCCAACGATCTGCCGATGATCGAACGGGCCGGCACCGGGGTCGCGCTGCATGCCAAGCCGTCGGTCGCCGCGGCCGCGCCGCACCGGGTCGACCATGGCGACCTGACGGCGCTTCTGTTCCTGCAGGGCTATAGGGCCGCGGAGTTCGTGCGGCCCGGCTGACGGGCGCCCGGCCGTCTACTCGATCGGCACGACGACGAAGCGCAGATCGCCATTGCCCGCGACCAGGAGCAGCAGCGCATTGCGGCGCCCCGCGTCTTTCAGTTCGGCGATCTTGTCCGCCACATCCCTGGCGCTGGTCACCTCTTCCTGGGCGACCTCGCGGATCAGCGTGCCGGCCTCGATGCCCTTGTCGGCGGCATGGGAGTTCGGCGACACGGCAGTCACCACAATTCCTTCGACGTCCTCGCCCAGCGCATACTGCTCGCGCAGGGTCGGATCGAGTTCGGACAGCGTCATGCCGAGCGTCATGACCGGGCCGGCATCGGCGTCGTCCGTTTCGCCCGCATCGGGATCGGTCGCCGACGGTGCGTCTTCGGTCTCGGCCATCAGCTTCTCGCCGTCTTCGAGCCGGCCCAGCGTCACCTCGACGCTGGTCTGCTCGGCCGGCTGATCGGTCGCGGTCTTGCGCAGCACCTCGACCGCGACCGACTTGCCGACCGGCGTCTCCGCCACGATGCGCGGCAGGTCGCGCGAGCTCTCCACCGCCGTGCCGTCGAAGGAGACGATGACGTCGCCGACCTTCAGGAGGCCGTTGTCGGAGGGCCCGCCCGGCACGATCCCCATAACGACCGCGCCGCGCGCCTCGCCGATGCCGAGCCCCTCGGCAATGTCGTCGGTGACGGCCTGCAGGCGAATGCCGAGCCAGCCGCGGCGGGTTTCACCGAACTCGCGCAGCTGGTCGATGACGTTGACGGCCAGGTTCGCCGGCACCGAGAAGCCGATGCCGATCGAGCCGCCAGTGGGCGAGATGATCGCCGTGTTGATGCCGACGACGTCGCCATTCAGGTCGAAAAGCGGGCCGCCGGAATTGCCGCGATTTATCGCGGCGTCGGTCTGGATGAAATTGTCGTAGGGGCCGGCATTGATGTTGCGGCCGCGCGCCGAGACGATGCCGATGGAAACCGAGCCGCCGAGCCCGAACGGGTTGCCGATGGCCATCACCCAGTCGCCGATGCGCAGGGCTTCCGAATCGCCGAACTTCACCGAGACCAGCGACTGGTCGGGCTCGACCTTGAGCACCGCCAGATCGGTCTTGGGATCGGTGCCGACGAGTTCCGCGTCGAGCTGCGTGCCGTCGGCGAAATTGACCGTGATCGTGTCGGCGTCGGCGATGACGTGGTTGTTGGTGACGACCACGCCCGAGGGATCGACGACGAAACCCGACCCCAGGGACTGCACCCGGCGATTCCCGAGCCCGTCCCGGTCCTCCAGGAGATCGTCGAAGAAATCCTGGAGCGGCGAGCCTTCCGGCGCTTCCAGCGGCGGCACGCCCCGACCGGGGACGTCGACCGCCTGGGAGGTAGAGATGTTGACGACGGCGTCGAGCAGCCCCTCCGCCAGATCTGCGACCGAGGCCGGTCCGCGAAAGGCGGCAGCAGGCGGCTGAATTGCAGGCGCCGGGCGTGCTTCTTCGGTGGGACCATTGTCGACCGGCGGCACCGGCAGCGCCGGAACGGCCGGCTCCGGCACCTCGACCGGCGCCTCGGTGGCATCCTGCGACGGCGCTTGCGCCTGCGCCGCGAGCGGATGCAGGAGCGCCATCGCAACGAGCGCTACCGTCGCCGACGCCGGGCCGGCGGAGCGGCGCGTCGTTCCGGTCGTCCGAAATGTCATGTCAGATCCTCTCGCATCGGCACGGGGTCGCGCCCGTGGCGCGCCCGGCATGATCTTGGGCGGCGCGGCCTGCTGTCCATGCGACAAGGCGCCCCCGTTCCGGTCACCGAGACGGGAGCGGAAAACAGTGTTCGAATCAAGAAGCTTTCTCGCGACCGACGCAATGGTGATGACGAGGCGACCGAAGAGAGATCGTGGAGATGGGAAGGCAGCGCACCGCGGGCCCACGCGGTCGGATCGCTCGCGCCATCGCAGGGCGATGCAGCCTGCAGCATCGCCCCAGACAACGGTTTCGACGCGCGGAGCAGTATGCGCAGCTGCAATGAGGTGGCGTGACTTGGGCGTCGGGGCATGACGCGGGACGCCCTAGTGGCGCACGAGCCAGACGATGGCGACCCCGAGCACGGCGGCGGCGAGGCCGCCGATCCGCAGGGACTTGTCCGGCAGCAGGGACGCCGTGCGGGCCATGTGCCGCACGCCGTCCGGAAACAGGCAGTAGGCGACGCCCTCGATCACCAGAACGAGACCGAGGGCGGCGACGAAATCGCTCACTGGGCGATGGAGCCGGTCTGGTCAGCGTTGCCTTCAGACGCTTCCGCCGGAGCGGACGGATCGGCAAGCACGCCGGGAACATCCGCGTCAGTCTCGGTCGGTGCAGCGTCAGCCGACGCATCGGCCGACACGCTGGCGGCATCAACCTCCGGCGCGGTAGCAGCATCCGTCGACGCTGTGTTGGCCTCCGGCGCCGAGCCCGCGTCGGATGTTGGCGTCCCCGGCGTCGGGGCGGCTGACGGCAAGGTGCCGATCTCGTCACCGCCAGCACCGCTGAAGTACCGGAAGAACTCCGAATCCGGCGACAGCACCATCGTCGTACCGGAATTTTCCAGCGCCTGCCGGTAGGCCTGCATCGAGCGATAGAAGTCGAAGAACTCGGGATTGCTCCCGTAGGCCTCGGCGAAGATGCCACTTCGCGCCGCCTCGCCCTCGCCTCGCAGGATCTCCGACTCGCGCTGCGCATCGGCGACCGTCTCGACCACGCCGCGATCGGCTGCGGCGCGGATCTCGCGTGCCGCCACCTGGCCGCGGGCACGCAGCCGCTCGGCTTCGGCCAGACGCTCGGCCTGCATGCGCTCGTAGGTCTGCTGGGAGACCTCCTGCGTCAGGTCGGTCCGCCGGATCCGCACGTCGGTCAGTTCGATACCGAGCGAGGCTGCGTCCGGACGCAGCTGGTCACGCACCTGCCGCATCATGTCGGCGCGTTCCGCCGACAGGGCCGCCTCGAAGCCACGCAGACCGTAGACCCGGCGCAGGGCCGCATCGAGACGGGTGCGCAGCCGCTGCTCGGCCGCCGGGATCGAGCCCGAGACCGACCGCAGGAAGCGATCCGCATCGGAGATGTTGTAGACGAGGAACGCGTCGACCTCGTAGAACTTGCCGCCCGAAACCTGGACGCGGATGTCGTCCAGGTCGAAGCGCAGCAGTCGGTCCGGCAGCTTGCGGACCTGATCGGCGCCGGCGAAGGCGGCCGGCCACTTGAAGTAGAGGCCGGGCTCCTCGACGACGCGCTGGATCTCGCCGAAGCGCAGGACGACAGCCTGCTCCTTCTCGTTGACGATGAAGATCGAGTTCCACGCGACGAGCGCGACGATGGCGACCGCAATGGCGATCCCGTAGAAGCGGTTGCTCATCAGTTCGCCCCCTGCTGGACCGTCGTGTTACCGACCGTCGTGTTCCCGGTTGCGGTACCGGTGTTCGGCCGTGGCTGACCGGCGGTATTGCCCTGACGCTGCAGCTCGTTGAGCGGCAGATAGGGCACGACACCCTGCGACCCGGCTGCGCCCGGCTCGACGATCATCTTGGTCGAGCCCTGCAGCACGCCTTCCATGGTCTCCAGGAAGAGACGCTTGCGGGTGATGGCCGGGGCCTTCTCGTACTCCGTCCGGATCGAGGTGAAGCGCTGCGCCTCACCCTCGGCTTCCTGAACGACGCGGTCCTTGTAACCGGCGGCATCCTCGCGGATCTGCGCGGCCTCACCACGAGCCTGACCCAGCTGCTGGTTGCGGTAGCGATTGGCTTCCTCGATGAAGCGATCCTCGTCCTGCTCGGCGCGCTGCACCTCGTCGAATGCGTCAGCGACCTGGCTGGGCGGTGCCGCATCCTCGATGGAGATGCCGTTGACGCGCAGGCCCGCCTGATACTCGTTCAGCGTCTCCTGGGTGATCTGGCGCACCTCCTCGGCAATGCCGGCGCGGTCGTCACGGAACACGTCCTGCACCGGACGGCGACCGACCACTTCGCGCATCGCGCTTTCCGACACCTGCTGCAGCATGGCGATCGGATCGTCGACCTGGAACAGATAGTTCTGCGGGTCATCGACCTGGTAGAGCACCGCGAACTGCACATCGACGATGTTCTGGTCGCCCGACAGCATCAGGCCGGAATTGTCTCCGGCCTGGCTCGAGCCGAGGGTGATCTGGTTTTCCACGACAGGAACCGTCTCGACGGTCTCGAAAGGCCAGAAGGCCACATGCAGGCCGGGGGAGGACAATTCCTGCTTCGGCTCACCGAACAGGAGCTCGACGCCGATCTCGTCCGGCTGCACCGTGTAGACGGCCTTGAACAGCCACAGAACCACAAGGCCTGCGACGATCAGGAAGCCCCATCCGGCCAGGCCGGCCGGCGAACCGCCACCACCGCCGCCGCCGCCACCGGGGATGGCGCGCCGAAGCCGGTCCTGGCCGCGCCGCAGAATGTCTTCCAGATCGGGCGAACCGCCGCTTCCACCCGGGCGGGGAGATTGCGGGCGCTGGCCCCAGGGGCCGCCATTGCCGCTTCCGCCGCCGCCTTTCCAGCCACCATTGCCGGTCTGATTGCTCCAGGGCATCGCTGTCCTTCCAAATGTCAGGGAGTTCTGCGGGCGTCGAGCCTCCCGCTTTTCACGCGCAGATCCGTACAGTCCTTATAAGAACTGCGAAATCGGCTTTCAACGCGAGTGTGACCAATTTGCCCATGGGCGTTCGCGAATGGTGAACAATACCGCCGCCGGGACCACACAAACAGATCGCGGAGCCTTCGACGATCGGGTGCATGTGCTCTACCGGTCCCGTCGCACATACACGACGAAGCGGCTGTCCGCACTGTCATTCGGGCCCCGTTCGCAGGGCTCCTCGGATTCGATCGCCCAGATGGCCGGATCGATGGCGGGAAACATCGTGTCTCCCGTCACGTCCGTGGCGATTCGGGTGACGTAGAGCCTGTCGATACGGTCGAGGAACAGACGATAGATCTCCGCACCGCCGGCGATCACGATTTCGTCGGCCGCGCGTGCGCGCGCCGCATCCCGGGCGCGGTCCAGCGCCTCCTCCGGCGTGCGGGCCAGCACCGCCCCTTCCAGAACGGACCTTGCTCCACGGCTCAGCACGATGGTGTCGCGCCCGTCCAGCACCCGACCGATCGAGTCGAGCGTCTTGCGGCCCATGATCATCGGCTTGCCCATGGTCAGGCGGCGATAGCGCTTCAGGTCGCTCGGCATCCGCCACGGCATCGCACCGTCGTCGCCGATGACGCCGTTCTCGGCCATGGCGACGACCGCCACGAGCGCGGGATCGGTCACCGCCATGCCGTCGCCCTCGCCGGCCGGCACGACACCGCTGCGTAGCCCCCCATCAGACCGCCACCTTCGCCTTGATGTGCTCGTGCGCCTGATAGCCTTCGAGGGCGATGTCCTCAAAGGTGAAGGCGAAGAGATCGTCGATCGCAGGATTGAGCGTCAGCGTCGGCAGCGGCAGCGGCGTGCGGGTCAGTTGCAGGCGCGCCTGGTCGAAATGATTGCTGTAGAGATGCGCGTCGCCCAGCGTGTGGACGAAGTCGCCCGGCTTCAGCCCGGTGGCCTGCGCCACCATCGCCGTCAGCAGCGCATAGGATGCGATGTTGAAGGGCACGCCGAGGAAGATGTCTGCCGAGCGCTGATAGAGCTGGCAGGACAGGCGCCCGCCGGCGACATAGAACTGGAACAGGCAGTGGCAGGGGGGCAGCGCCATCTCGTCGACCAGCGCCGGGTTCCAGGCCGACACGATCAGCCGCCGCGACTGCGGCGTGCGGCGGATCGCCTCCACGACGCGGGCGATCTGGTCGATATGGCCGCCGTCGTAATCGGGCCAGGACCGCCATTGCGCGCCGTAGACTGGGCCAAGGTCACCGTTCTCGTCGGCCCATTCGTCCCAGATCCGCACCCCGTTGGCCTTCAGATAGGCGATGTTGGTGTCGCCCTTCAGGAACCAAAGGAGTTCGTGGACGACCGACTTCCAGTGCAGCTTCTTCGTCGTCAGCATCGGAAACCCGTCTGACAGGTCGAACCGCATCTGGTGGCCGAACACCGAGCGGGTGCCGGTCCCGGTGCGATCGGGACGATCGAAGCCGGTCTCCATGACTCGCGTCAGAAGATCCAGATACTGGCGCATGGCACATACCCTTCCGGCGCCGCAGCCAGCCGGTCGTAGATGGGATGATCCGCACGGGAGGGCCCGCGGGGTCGGGAGGTCGGCGCGCTTTCCGCGCCGGCCGGCAGACTTTGTCCGATTCCCTGCGGTTTCGAAAGCGTCATGGGCTTTTCACGAGGCAATCCCCTGCCTATATTGCGCTTGCCGGCTTCGTGCCGGCTATGGCGATAAACGGCCGATGCAATAAACCTTTCGGACCCGGGGGCGGTACCCGGCGCCTCCACCTGAACCCATCGCTCGCGAGGATGGGCTCAGGCGGGGGCGAAATAGGATCGACGAGGGTGTAAAGATCGGACTTTTGCTCGGCATGGTTCCGCCGTTATCGGGCCTATTTGTAGTTGCAAACGACAACTATGCGGAAGCACGTCTCGCAGCGTAAGCTGCGCGATCGCTTCAATTCAAGCCCTGGAGGTTCGCACTTCTAGGCGGGGTCCGGAGGCACCTGGCAACAGAAGCCTCCACTTTTACGAGATGGTCCGGGATCACCCTGGCATCATCAACAGGCATGCAGGATCGGGACACCGCAATGGGCCAGGATCATATCCGTTACGATGTTCTCGCACAGGAGGCCCTGCGCGGCGTCATTCGCAAGGTGATAGGCGAGGTCGTGAAGACCGGCCTTCCCGGCGACCACCATTTCTTCATCACCTTCCTGACCACGGCACCCGGCGTGCGGATTTCCTCGCGGCTGCGCGAGAAATATCCCGAGCTGATGACCATCGTTATCCAGCACCAGTACTGGGACTTGCAGGTCACCGACACCTCCTTCGAGGTCGGCCTGTCCTTCTCCGACATTCCCGAGCGTCTGCTGATCCCCTTCGCGGCGATTCGCGGCTTCTACGATCCCGCGGTGAATTTCGAGCTCGAATTCGACGTGCGCGGCATGGACGCGGCCAACGAGCAGCCCGATGACGGCGACGCGGGCGAGCAGGGCGACACCGAGAATTCCTCGCAGCCGGCGCAGATCCTGACGCCGACCAAGCTCCAGGCCAAGGAAAAGGTCGCCGCCGCGGCGTCCTCCGAGGCCGGCGAAACCGAGGAAAAGAAGGACGCCGAAGTCGTCTCCCTCGATGCGTTCCGCAAGAAGCCCTGATCCCTCCCGGCCGCGCCGGACTGTCCCCATGGCCGAGATCGTCAATCTGCGCCTGACCCGCAAGCGCAAGGCGCGCGAGGCGGCCGCGCGCGACGCCGAGGACAATCGCCTGCGGCACGGCACGCCGAAGGCTATGCGTCAGTCAGCCGGGGCAGAGCGGGCGGACGCAGCCCGCAAGCTGGACGGCGCGAAGCGCGAGCGGCGTGACACCGGACCTTCCGGCACCCCGAACGATCCCCCCGACACGGCCGGCGACCCGACATGATCGTCAAGCGGTCCGTCGCGATCAGTGGTCATGCCACCTCGATCAGCGTCGAGGACCGGTTCTGGGACGAGCTGCGGCGCATAGCCGGCCGCCGCGACATGCCGGTCGCCGCGATGATCGCCGAGATCGACGCCGCCCGCGACCCCGCCACCAACCTGTCCTCGGCCATCCGCCTGTTCGTACTGGAGGACGCCCTCGCCCACCGCGCGGCCGAATAGAGCATCGCGCGAAGTCGGCGACGTCGTCACTCCCAGTTGCGACGACCGGCTCCGGCCACATCCGCCAATCCTGCGGGCAGCGATCCGGCCTCAGAATTCCAATGGATCGTTGACGCCTGGCAGCGACGGGAAGCGGCTGCTCTGGCCCGGCGGCGCATCGGGAATCGGCCGCCCGAAATCCACCTCCGGCGCGGCTTCGGCCTGCGGTCGCGGTTCGGCGGCTTCGGGCGGCGTCTCCTGGCGCGGCCGCGATTCGGCCTCCGCACGCTCACGCTGGGCCTCGGCCTCCTGCCTGCGCTGTTCCTCGGCCTCGGCCGCCTCGCGCCGACGCGCGTCTGCGGCAGCGGCCTCTGCCGCTGCTTCTGCCTCCGCTGCTGCGGCGGCCTCCGCTGCGGCTGCGGCTTCCGCTGCTGCGGCAGCTTCGGCTTCCCGGCGCGCCTGCTCGGCTTCCGCGGCTGCCTGGCGTTCGGCGGCGATGCGCGCCGCCTCTGCCTCGCGCCAGCGGTAGAACCGCGCCTCGCGCCGCAGCCGCAGCGTTTCCTGCAGATTCTCCTGCATGGCCTCCACCCGCGCCTGCTCGCGCTCCAGCGCCCGCACCGACAGATAATTGGCGAGCGACGTGACATCGGCGATCAGACGCGGTGCGGCCAGCGAGCCGGACAGGTCGTAGGTCACGCTCGGATCGGCCCCCTCCACCCAGTCGTCGCCGGGCGCGGTCGCCAGCCGCAACTCGCCGTCGATGCCGAGATCGGTGAGATCGACGCGGCCGTCCATGGTCAGGGAGACGCCGTCGTCGCGCACGGTGACCGGGGCGAAACGCGCCTGCCCCGCGGTCACGGCGAAGTCCGCGGCGGCCTGGGTAATCGCAAAACCCGAACCGCCCGACACGGCCGCAAGTGCCGCGCCCGTGTCGGTGCCGGGGCTGAACCCTTCGCGGTCCGCCGCCACGAGAAGCGGCGGCAGGAACTCCTTCGGGACCCCGGGCAGCACGAGATCCCGGGCCGCGACGCGCCCTGCGCCGGTGAGGCCCGAGACCAGCGCCGCATAGGACTGGCCCGTCCCTTCGACCCGGATCGCAGCATCCATGCGGGACTCGGCTTCCGCAGCCGCCAGGGCCGGCCACACCGTATCCAGGGCAAAGCCGTTCGCCGCGATGTCGAGGGTCGCGCGGCCGAGACCATCGGCATTGCGCAGCGCCAGCGCGCCGCCCAGCGTTCCGCCCGGCACGTCGAGGCGCGCATCGGCAAACGCTGCCTCGCCGGCCCCGCCCGACACAATCGCCGAAAACCGGTCGAATGTCCCGCCACCGGTATCGAGCCGATCAGCCGTCAGATCGACCGAGAACGGCACCGGCGGCATCAGGCTGTCGCGAAAGGCTTCCTCGGGCCAGCCGGCCCC
Source organism: Aurantimonas sp. A2-1-M11 (assembly GCF_036549475.1). NCBI lineage: Bacteria > Pseudomonadati > Pseudomonadota > Alphaproteobacteria > Hyphomicrobiales > Aurantimonadaceae > Aurantimonas > Aurantimonas sp. A2-1-M11. The sequence continues at coordinate 34,124 of NZ_JAZHLI010000042.1, forward strand.
GCCGAATGCCTCGGCGACGGGCCGTCCGAAGACGAGATGGGCGACCCAGGGCAGCGACAGCCGGTCGAGGTGAACGTCGCCCGCGACCGGCGCGCCGGCCAGCTTGGCCAGGCTGGCCGCGATGCGGGCCCCGGCGATGTCGCCGGACAGATCGTTCAGGCGCCAGGCGCCAGCATGGTAGACCAGAGCGCCGTTCACCTCGAGCGGCACCGCGTCGAGCGACTGGCCGAGATCGATCGCCCCCGTCATCAGCCAGGGCGCCGCATCCTGGCTGCGCAGATAGGCCGAGATCTCCGCTCCGGATATGCCCTCCGGCGTCACCTCGAGCAGACCATCGAGACTGATTTCGCTGCCCGGCGCACGCAAGGTCGCCGTCGTCACCACCGGTCCGGTTTCGGCGGCCGACAGGGACAGCTCGGCCTCCAGCGGCGCCGGGGCGCCGATGTCGATGGCCGGAATGCCGAGCTGGCCGAGAAGCACCGTCGGCTCGTCGTTCTCCAGCCGCAGGTCGAGCCCGAAGCGCCCGCTCTCGGTCCGGGCATAGATGCCGTTCTCGATCGACGCGGACAGGTCTATCTTGCTGCCGGCCGCGGCACCGTCGAGGCGCACGAACAGGGTCGGCTTCTTGCCCGCTTCGCCGTCCAGCGTCTCGATCTCGCCCGCAAGGGACAGGGGCGCGAGATGCTCCGCCTGGGAGCTCAGCGTCTGCAACAGCGGCACGCCGGGGAAGCGCTCCAGGAGAAGTGCGAGAAACCGGTTCGGCTCGGTCGAATCGAGCGACACGACCAGCCGGCCCTTCGCCTCGCCGGTCAGGTCCGACAACTCGCCCGACGCATTGATGGTCGCGCCCGACAGCCCCTCGACCGCGAAGGTGGTGATCGCCAGCGTATCGCCGTCGAAGCTGGCATCGGCGTCGATCCGCTCGGCCGTCGCGTCGCGCAATTGCACCGGGCCAGCCGTCAGCGCCACGTCGAAGCGGTCGGCATTGGCCAGTGAATTGGCATTGCCGGTGAACAGCTGCGACAGGGCCAGGAAGGCGTCGAGATCGACCGCACTGCCATCCAGATCGGCGGTGATCCTGGTGTGGTCCCCCCCGCGCGCGCGCTCCAGCGACCCGGTGATGCGGTCACCGCCGACATCGATCTCCATGTCCTGGAAGGCCTGGCGATCCGCCGTCAGCTCGGCCTTCGCGGCAAGACCCGCCCGGCCGAGGCGGCGGATGGCCGGATCGATCTCGCCAGTCAGCCAGTCGGCGAAGCCGGATGGCTGGTTGGACGCCAGCAGGAGATCGCCGGAAAAGCCGAAGGTTTCGTCCAGATCGACGAGACCGGTCGCTTCGAGCCGCGTGCGGCCGGGCAGCTGCGCGACGAAGCGCGAGAGCGACCAGCCGGTTTCCGTCGGGCTCGCCGCCAGGGCGACGTCGCGGATGGTGGTGTCACCCGCCACGATGACCGGCAGCGAGATCTCGACCGTTCCCGGGATCGTCGGCCGCGGAATCTCGGCCAACACGGCGCGCATCGCCTCCACGCGCTCGGAAAGGCCGAGAACCGCCTGGGCATCCTCCTCGCCATCGACGGCGAGCCGGTCGACGTCGATCTGCTCGCCTTCCAGGTTCAGCAGGAATTTCGGGATACCGGCAAAGTCGAACCGCCCCTCGCCGGTGAGGAGATAGGGCCGCGCCGCGTCGCCGGCCTGCACGCGGATGTCGGTGATTTCGGCCGCCGTCGGCGACAATGTGATCGCGCCGGCCGCCCGCACCGGCAACACCGGCGGCCGGTCCGGGCTCGCCTCGACCGGCTCACTCTCCGGCGTCGACGCGAACGGATCGGCATTGGCCAGCTGCTCGGCGCTTGCGGGCTGGGGCGGCAGCGGTCGGGTCACGGCGATGGTACCGGCAAAGCCCGGCCGGCCCCCTTCCAGGCTGGCATCGCCGTCCAGCGTCAGCGACGTCGCCAGGGTCTCGTTCGCCGTCTCGAGTCGCACCGGCAGGTCGCCGCCCTCCTGCAGCGTGCCGATGCCCACCGAGAAGGCGATGGTCTCGCCCCCCACGACGATGCTGCCGCGCCCGTCCACGGGGCCGGCCAGCGAACCCGCCGACAGGGTCGCGGTCAAATCTTCCAGCCGGTGGGTGCGGCCGGTCAGGCCGTTCTCGACGGTCACCGTGCCGTTCTCCACGGCGACATTTTCCAGCACCACCGTCGCGCCGCGCGGGATCGCTGGTCGCTCGACCACCCAGTCGATCGTCCCGTCCGCCCGCACGGGCACCCGGATGTCGGGCGTATCCACCGTCATGGAGAAGATGCGGATCTCGCCGGACAGATAGGGCGCCAGTTCGGCGTCCATGCGGAACCGATCGACCGACAGCAGTGCCTCGCCATCCTCGCCGAGCACCGTCACGTCGCCGAAGGTCACCGACGGAAACGGCAGGAGCCGCGCTTCGGCTTCGCCCTCGACCACGACCTTGCGGCCGAGAATCTGCGAGGCCTGGCGCTCGAAATCCGTGCGATAGGCGGTCCAGTCGATGAAATAGGGTGCGAACAGCGCGCCGAGCAGCGCGAGCACGAGAAGTCCGCCGAGAAAGACAAAGGCTCTGACCAGTACGGGCTCCTTTCCTGATTGCTCCCGATTCTGCCCGGTCGACGGCCCGACAATGGCTGCTGCCGCTTGTCTGACGCTGATCCTAGAGGACACGGGGCGCGGGCGAAACCGCAGACATGTCCGATGATTAGAACGCCGTGCATCCGGCAGGACGCGCAAAGGTTGCTCTAATACGTTGAATTGGCGCACCGACGCGAAAATCGGGGATGGATCTTCGGGTCGGCGCGCCGTGCGCGAGGCGGTCTGCGCCAGGCGGCAAAAAACTGCTGCCGCCGGCTCTATCTGCCTGAGATTACGGGAGGATCTTCCCCGGATTCAAGATATTGAGGGGGTCGAGCGCCCCCTTGATGGTCTTCATCACGTCGACCGCACCGCCCAGTTCCTTGCGCAGATAGGAGCGCTTGCCCTGGCCGATGCCGTGCTCGCCGGTGCAGGTGCCGTCCATGGCGACCGCCCGCTCGGCCAGTCGCGCCATGAACGCCTCGGCCGCGTCGATCTCGGCCTGCACCGCCATGTCGAGCAGCAGGGTGACGTGGAAATTGCCGTCGCCGACATGGCCGACGATGGGTGCGAGCAGTCCGGCCGCATCGATGTCGGCCTGGGTCTCGGCGATGCAGTCCGCCAGCCGCGACACCGGCACGCAGACATCGGTGGCGATGCCCTTGGCGCCGGGCCGCAGCGCTAGCGCCGCCCAGTAGAACTGGTGCCGCGCCTTCCACAGCTGCGCCCTGTCCTCGGTGCGCGCCGCGCTCTTCAGCGGCCCGCCGCCATGCTCGCCGGCAATGGCACCGAACATCTCCGCCTGCTCGGCGACCGAGCCCGCCGAGCCGTGAAACTCCACGAAGAGCGACGGTTGCGGCTCCAGGTCGAGCTGCGAATAGGCGATCGCCGCCTGCATCGACAGGGCGTCGAGAAGTTCGATCCGGGCGACAGGAATGCCGAGCTGGATCGTCTGGATGACGGCATCACAGGCACTGCGCACGTCCCGAAACGGGCAGACGCCGGACAGGATCGTTTCCGGGATGCCATAGAGCTTGAGGTTGAGCTGGGTGATGATGCCCAGCGTACCCTCTGAGCCGACCAGGAGACGGGTCAGGTCGTAGCCCGCCGAGGTCTTGCGGGCGCGGCGCGCCGTGCGAATCAGGCTGCCGTCGGCCATCACTGCCGTCAGGCCGATGACGTTGTCGCGCATCGTGCCGTAGCGCACGGCATTGGTGCCCGAAGCCCGGGTCGCGGCCATGCCGCCGAGGCTGGCATTGGCACCGGGATCGATGGGAAAGAACAGGCCGGTGTCGCGCAGATGCGCGTTCAGCGCCTCGCGGGTGACGCCCGGCTGGACCATGCAGTCGAGATCCTCGGGATGCACGGCCAGCACCTTGTCCATGCGCGACAGGTCGAGCGAGATGCCGCCCTCCGGCGCGTTGACATGCCCCTCCAGCGACGAGCCGGTGCCGAAGGCGACGATCGGCGTGCGGTATTCGGCGCAGATGCGCACGATCTCCTGCACCTCCTCCTCGCTCTCGGCGAAAGCCACGGCGTCGGGCATCTGGTTGGGGATGTATGTGGTCGAATGGGCATGCGCCCGCCGCACGTCCTCGCCCGTCACCAGGCGCTCGCAGAAGCGCTGCTTCAGCACCGCCACGGCCTGGGCAACGCCTTCGCGCTTGGCCGGCCGTTCGGCCAGGATGTCCGCTAGAGCCATGTCGATCTCCTCCCACTTCCCTTCGCCGCATGCCGGCGGCGACTGCGCGGCTTTCGCCGCCCTGCTCGTGTCCTGTCCCGCCGCTCATGCGGATGGGTCGGTTTGACTTCCCGCGTTCGGCAGGCTCTGCCTCGTTCCAGCCCGTATCCACAGGAGGCCCGGACCCCGCGATGAATGCGACAGAAGCGACACCGTACCGCTCACCCCTGATGGCGGTGCAACCGGAATGGATCGACTACAACGGCCATCTCAATCTGGCTTACTATCACGTCCTGTTCGACCGCGGGATCGACGGCCTGTTCGATTCGGTCGGCCTCGGCGAGGCCTATCGTGCCGAACGGGGCTACACCACCTACACTGCCGAGGCCCATGTCTGCTACCTGCGCGAAGTGCCGCCGGACGCCGAAGTCTATGTGACATCGCAGATCGTCGGCCTGGACGCCAAGCGGCTGCACATCTTCCAGGAGCTGCACCATTCCGATGGCTGGCTGGCGGCGACGCTGGAAAACCTCAGCCTGTCGATCGACCAGCGCGGCGAGAGGCCGAAGGTCGCGCCTTTCCCGGACGACGTGCTCGCACGCGTCTCGGCCGTCGCGGGCGAACACGCAGCCCTACCGCGGCCGGAGCGGCTGGGTCGGGCCATCGGCATGGGACGGCGCTGACCATGCGACGACGGCCGTAAGTCTCTCAACGACAATCGCGGACCGCCTTCCCATTCGGCAGATCATTAACCTGCCGTTCCTATGGTCGCAGGCGGGATACGACGTAAGGGGACCCCTCCGCGATGGACGTGACGGTGACGTTGAGCCTGGTGAAGATCGTCACCTTCGCTAGCTTATCGCTCCTGTGCTGGGCGATCTATGCCGGGCTGCGAACCGAGCCGGCGCTGGCATGGCTGGCCGCGGCCGTGCTGATCGGTGGCGTGGAGGTTGTCGTTCTCAGCCAGCTTCAGAGTTCCGACGCCGAGCTCGTCGTCATCGCCATGCTCCTGCCCCTCGCCTATCTGTGCGTCGGCCAGTCGACGCGGCTGATGACGCGGGATCTCCGGCAGTATCGCCTGCTGATCGGCGCCGTCGTTGGCCTTGCTGCGGGATCCCTGGTGCTGTTGGCATTGGACGTGCCGTTCATCTACCAGACCCTGCCGCTGCAGATGGCCTGCGGGCTGGCGATCCTGGAAAGCGTCTGGCGAATTGTCAGGCGGCCCGACAGATCCTGGCTGGACATCGCCCTTGCCGTCGCGCTGTGCGCCGTCGCCGGCATCTTCCTGGTCCGCCTGCCCCTGTTCCCCGTGCTGTTCGACAGCGCCGCGAGCTATCAGGCGGTCAAGACATCCGGACCGGAAACCGTCCTCCTCATCGCCTCCGGACTGCTGACGCCACTCGTGGTCTTCCTGCTTCTTGCCAGGATCATCGGCGGGGTCATCGCGAGATACCGCATGCGGGCCGAGCGGGACGCCATGACCGGGCTGCTGAATCGTCGCGGCTTCGACCAGAGTTTGGCGCGGATGCCCCGCGGCGGCGGCACCCTGGTGCTCTGCGACATCGACCATTTCAAGCAGGTGAACGATCGCTATGGCCATTCGGTGGGCGACTCGGTCATCCGCGCCTTCGCCGAACTGATCGCACGGACCGGCTGTTGCGCCGGGCGCATAGGCGGCGAGGAATTCGCCCTGATCCTGCCGGACTGCGAGGCCAGGGCTGCAGCGATGGTGGCAGACGATCTGCGGCTTGCCTTCCATCAGGGCATGCATGACGGAATCGCGCCCGGGCACCGGATCAGTGCAAGTTTCGGCATTGCCGAATATGCCGCCGGGGAGTCGATCGAGGCGGCCCTCCCGAAAGCCGATCGGGCCCTCTACCAGGCCAAGCACGCGGGACGGAATCGGGTCGTCGTCTATGCGCAGCCGGTCGATGCGACGGAGGCATGCTGCGCTGCGGCCTGAAAGCGGCGTTCCACGCCTTCCGCCCCGGCGGTGACAGGTCTGAGCGCACCGGACGGTCTGTGCGCACCCTCGCCCGAACGCCTCCCATACATCAACGGCGCCCGGAGAACCGGACGCCGTTGCCAGGGGAATCGCATTTGGAAATTTTTGTAGTCTGATTGTTCACGTGCCTTTGCGTTTGCGGTTGCGATGGATTCTTCGCTTGGCCGGCGGATTTTCGCCGTTGGGAGGATGCCGTGGAAGAATTTGTCGCCTGCTGGGAAGGGCTTGATGATCCGCGCACC
>NZ_JAZHLI010000043.1:0-40483 GCF_036549475.1 Aurantimonas sp. A2-1-M11
GCAAGTCCGATGAAACCGATCTTCCCATGGTGCGTATCCTCCCGCACACAAGGAATCAGAATACGTCTCCAAGCGGAACCATCCGATTCACACTTATTACTGGACGCTCTAGGCCGGCCTCAACCTTTTTCGACGAAACGCACCAGCGCCCATTCGCCCGCACCGGTGGTGCAGGCCTCGCCATCGTAGAGGGAGACGCCGTCGAAGCGCTGCCGGGAGGTCTGGAAGGTGCGGCAGATGCGCGATCCCTCGCGCACTTCCTGCAGGGCGCTGATCACGCCGCTGGTTCCGGTCTGGGGATTGGCCCAGGGATAACTCCCGGCCGCCGCCTCGATGTCGGCTGCCGAGACCGCGCTGCGCACCGTCCGCCGGTCGGACAGGCGCTCGAGGTCGGGGATCGCCGAAGTGTCCGCCGGGGCCGGCGGGCTCGCAGGCGCGATCGAACCGGTGATCAGCGTGTCGTCGATCATGTTGGGCGAATCCGGCCCGGCGATCACGCAACCACCGAGGGCAAGGGACGCGAGACCGGCCAGGAGAATTTGGAACGATGCCATCGATCTCTTATCTGTTACCGCGCCGCGCCGCGAATCACTGCGACGACGTTCTATGCAAAGGATCATGACGACAATGGCTAGCGAAGCCTTAACTCTTGGTGAAAGACCTGCCGGCGACGATCCGATCGCACTGTTTTCGGCCTGGCTAGAGGACGCCGAGGCAAGCGAGCCGAACGATCCGGACGCCCTCGCGCTGGCGACGGTGGACGAGGCCGGGCTGCCGGACGTGCGCATGGTCCTGTTGAAGGATTTCGACGAGCGCGGTTTCGTCTTCTACACGAATTTCCAGAGCGCCAAAGGGGTGCAGCTTCTGGCGAGCCGCAAGGCGGCCATGTGCTTCCACTGGAAGTCGCTGCGCCGGCAGGTGCGGCTGCGTGGCCAGATCGAGGTCCTCTCCGATGCCGAGGCCGACGCCTATTTCGCCTCACGCCCGCAGGGCAGCCGCATCGGCGCCTGGGCCTCGGACCAGTCGCGGCCGCTGGAAAGCCGGGCGGTGCTGGAGGCGAGGGTCGCAGAACTCGGCGCCGAATATGGCGACGGTCCCGTGCCGCGGCCGGCGCACTGGTCGGGCTTCCGGCTGGTGCCGAGCCAGATCGAGTTCTGGCACGACGGCCAGTTCCGCCTGCACGACCGCGCCGTCTTCACGCCGCAGGGGTCCGGCTGGACCGTGGAGCGGCTCTACCCGTAGCGGCGGCGCGACCTGGCGGGCTCAGCGCCGCGCCAGGATCTCGTCGACGAAGTCGGGCACCAGCCGGCTCGCCGGGCCGTGCCGCGCTTCGGAAAAGAGGCGTGTGCCCGCCGAGGGTTCGAGATTGAGTTCCAGCGTGCGGCTGCCGTTGGCCCGGGCGTCCTCGACGAAGCCGGCGGCGGGATAGACCGCCCCGCTGGTGCCGATCGACACGAAGAGATCGGCCGCGGCGAGGCGGTCGTAGATCAGGTCCATGTGGTAGGGCATTTCGCCGAACCAGACCACGTCCGGCCGCATGCCCTGCACCTGGCCGCACTGGCGGCAGGCCAGCTCGGTCGACAGGGCGGCGGGCGCCGCGGCGCGGGTACCGCAATGGGCGCAGAGCGCCCGGGTCAGCTCGCCATGCATGTGGACAACTTGGCGCGAGCCGGCGCGCTCGTGCAGATCGTCGATATTCTGCGTGACGAGGGTGAACCGGCCGCGGAATTCGCGTTCGAGCCGCGCTAGGGCGAGATGCGCCGGGTTGGGATGCAGGCCCGCCAGGCCGGCGCGCCGCTGGTTGTAGAAATCGTGGACCATGGCCGGATGGCGGGCAAACCCCTCCGGCGTCGCCACGTCCTCCAGCCGGACCTTCGACCAGATCCCGCCGACGTCGCGAAACGTGTCGACGCCGGATTCGGCCGAGATGCCGGCGCCGGTGAGAATGACGATGGACTGGAACTGCATGGCGGCCGTCGATCTGGTTGGAAGGGCAGGGGCGGCGGGGCCCGCAACTCAGGTCTCGGTGCCGCCGACCGTGACCCGGTCCATGCGCAGATGCGGCTGGCCGACGCCGACGGGCACGCCCTGGCCGTTCTTGCCGCACATGCCGATGCCCGTATCGAGCGCGACGTCGTTGCCGACCATCGAGATCCGGTGCATCGCCTCGGGGCCGTTGCCGATCAGCATGGCGCCCTTGACCGGTTCGGCGACCTTGCCGTCGCGGATGCGGTAGGCCTCGGTGCAGCCGAAGACGAACTTGCCCGAGGTGATGTCGACCTGCCCGCCGCCGAAGGAGACGGCATAGATGCCGTCCTTCACCGAGGACAGGATCTCGTCGGGCGTGTGCGGCCCGTCCAGCATCATCGTGTTGGTCATGCGCGGCATCGGCACATGGGCGTAGGACTGGCGCCGGCCGTTGCCGGTGGAGGCCGTGCCCATCAGGCGCCCGTTCTGCCGGTCCTGCATGTAGCCGACGAGCTTGCCGTCCTCGATCAGCACGGTGCGGTTGGAGGGCGTGCCCTCGTCGTCGATGGTCAGGGAGCCGCGGCGCTCGGCCACGGTGCCGTCGTCGACGACGGTGATTCCCTTGGCGGCCACCTGCTGCCCCATCAGGCCGGCGAACGCGGAGGTCTTCTTGCGGTTGAAGTCGCCCTCCAGCCCGTGGCCGACCGCCTCGTGCAGCATGACGCCGGGCCAGCCCGAGGCCAGCACGATGTCGAAGGTGCCGGCGGGCGCGGCGACCGCGCGCAGGTTGACGCGGGCCTGGGCGATCGCCTTGTCGGCGATCGCCTGCCAGTTCTCGGCGACGAAGAATTCGCCGAAGCCGGTCCGCCCGCCGGCGCCGAAGGAGCCCGATTCCTGCCGGTCGCCCTCGCCGCAGACGACGGAGACGTTGATGCGCACCAGCGGCCGGATGTCCTTCACCAGGCGTCCGTCGGCGCGCAGGATCTCGACATTCTGCCATTGCGAGCCGAGCGTGACCGAGACCTGGCGCACGTCGTCGCCCTTGCCGCGCAGATAGGCGTCGATGTCCTGGAGGAGCCGGACCTTGGCCTCGAAGCCCGGGGACGGGATCGGGTTCTCGTCGCCATAGACCTTGCGGTTGGTGCCGGCCGGTGCCTCGGCATAGGTGCCGGTCCGGCCGGTCTTGACCGCCGACACCGCCCGCGCGGCGCGCTTCAGCGCGGCGTCGGAGAAATCGCCGGCATGGGCATAGCCCACCGCCTCGCCGGACACCGCCCGCAGGCCGAAGCCCTGGTCGGTGGAGAAATTGCCGGCCTTCAGGCGTCCGTTGTCGAACACCAGCGATTCCGATTCGCGGTATTCGAGGAACAGCTCGCCATCGTCGGCGCCGGACAGGGTTTCCCCGAGAATCGCGTCGATCTCGGCGGGTGAGATGTCGAAGCGCTCGATCAGCGACGCGGACATGGCAGGACTCCTCGGTCGGAACAGTCCCCGGCAGATAAGCGCCGGAGGGCCGCCTGCCAACAGGGAGGGCCGCAAGACCGTGGCCGCGCGTGCCGGCCGCCGGCGATCCGGCACGCTGCCACCGGTCTCAGGGTAGGGCGGCGAAGCCTTCCTCGAAGCCGTTGAGGTCGACGGGGATGCCGATGCCCTGTTCGGGGGTCTGGAAGACGATGAAGGTGGCGGTCTCGCCGCCCGACAGTGTCGCGAGCAGCTCGTCCGCGAGGATCACCTCGGCATAGCAGCCATCGTCGAAACAGCGCACGAACTGCGCGCGGCCGATATCCTTGCCATCGACATAGAGGCCGAGACCGTTGGGCAGGAGAATGCCGAGCGGTGCCAGGACGCGCAGGATCCGCGACTGCTGGTCGGCGGTCTTCAGCGCGACGATGGACAGGCCGATCTCCGGGCGGTCCTCGGCCACGACATTCTGCAGGAGCGCGCACTGGTCGCCCGAGGCGCCGGCCGGTTGGTCGCAGACGATCGCCCAGGCGCCATGCTGCGACTTGACGGTGCCGGTCGCGCCGGACTGGGCGGAGGCCGGGTAGAGGCCGGCGACGCAGAGCGCAAGGGCCGTGGCCGCCATCTGAAGGGTTCTGATCATCGGGTCATCCGGTTCGAGACTGGCTGGCAATGTGCCGGCGTTATAGCAAACAAATGGTTACCGGACAGCGTCGATCGACGGGCCAGGGTGCCGGTCGCCGAATCACGGTAGCCGGCAACCCGATCACGCAGCCTTCACACCCTGCTGATTTCATTCCCGAACCGCCGACCCGGGCGCAAAAATGCCGCAAGCCTCGGATGGTTCTAAGCTGTTGCGGCGCGGCGGGTTTCGTGGTTTTAAGCGGCGAGCCGAGGATTCTTCCGATTTTGCGGGATGCCGGTGCTGGCGCCGGGTGGCGTCGGGCGCTATTCCTCCCGGAAACGCCGGTTCCCAAGACTGACGCATGAGCGCGCAGGGAGACAATGCGAGTGACACGATCGATCTTTGCCGCGATGGCATCATTGTGGGCGGCCGGGGCGGCCGTTGCGCAGGAGCAGAGCGTCCTTCCCGGCCAGCCGTACGACTGGCAGATGGGGCTGCAGGAGCCGATGTCTCCGATCGAGTATCAGATCCAGTGGTTCAGCAACTACACGCTGGCCTTCATCATTCCGATCACGATCCTCGTCGCCGCGCTGCTCGCCTGGGTGATCTTCCGCTACCGTGCAGGCCGCAATCCCGTTCCCTCGCGCACCAGCCACAACACCACGATCGAGGTCGTGTGGACCCTGGCGCCGGTCATCGTCCTCCTGTTCCTGGCGGTGCCGTCCTTCCAGCTCCTGACGGCGCAGTACAATCCGCCGAGTGAGCCGGAACTGACGGTCAAGACGACGGGCTACCAGTGGTACTGGGGCTACGAGTACCAGCCGACGGAGGCATCGGCCGAAGCGGCAGCCGAGCCGGTCTCCTTCGAATCCTACCCGCTGCTCGATGACGACCGCGAGGCCATGGGCAAGGCGGACCGCAACGCCTATCCGCACCTCCTGGCCGTCGACAACGAGATGGTCGTCCCGGTCGACACCGTCATCCGCCTGATCTCCACCTCGGCGGACGTGATCCACTCCTTCGCGCTGCCGTCCATGGGCGTGAAGGTCGATGCCGTTCCCGGGCGTCTCAACGAATACTGGTTCGAGGCCCTGCGCGAAGGCATGTTCTACGGCCAGTGCTCGGAGCTCTGCGGCCAGTCCCATTACAACATGCCGATCGCCGTGCGCGTCGTGTCCAAGGAGCAGTTCGCCGAGTGGTATGCCGCCGCTTCGGAGAGCCTCGAAGACGCCAATGCACTGCTGACGGCGCGGATCCAGTCCGGCGATTCCGTCGCCGTGGCCGGCCGCTAACAAGAACAGGGTTTGAGGGAGCTCGACATGGCATATGGTGCCACTCACGACGCCCATGACACGCACAAGCCTGCCGGCTGGCGGCGGTGGGTCTATTCGACCAACCACAAGGACATCGGCACGCTCTACCTGATCTTCGCGATCTGCGCGGGCATCATCGGCGCCGTGCTGTCGATCGCCATGCGGATGGAGCTTCAGGAGCCGGGTCTGCAGATCTTCGGCGATCCGCAGCTCTACAACGTGATCACGACGGGCCATGGCCTGATCATGATCTTCTTCATGGTCATGCCGGCGCTGATCGGCGGCTTTGCCAACTGGATGGTGCCGATCATGATCGGCGCGCCGGACATGGCCTTCCCGCGCCTGAACAACATCTCGTTCTGGCTGCTCGCCTTCTCCTTCCCGCTGCTGATCCTGTCGATGTTCGTCGAGGGCGCGCCGGGCTCGAACGGCGTCGGCACGGGCTGGACGCTGTACCCGCCGCTGTCGACCTCGGGCCATCCCGGCCCGGCCGTCGACCTGGCGATCTTCTCGCTGCACATCGCCGGCGCGTCGTCGATCCTGGGTGCGATCAACTTCATCACCACGATCCTCAACATGCGCGCCCCGGGCATGACGCTGCACAAGATGCCGCTGTTCGCCTGGTCCGTGCTGGTGACGGCGTTCCTGCTGCTTCTGTCGCTTCCGGTCCTGGCCGGCGCGATCACCATGCTTCTGACCGACCGCAATTTCGGCACGACGTTCTTCGCGCCGGCCGGCGGTGGTGACCCGATCCTGTACCAGCACCTGTTCTGGTTCTTCGGTCACCCGGAAGTGTACATCCTGATCCTGCCGGGCTTCGGCATCATCAGCCACATCGTCTCGACCTTCTCCCGCAAGCCGATCTTCGGCTATCTCGGAATGGCCTACGCCATGGTCGCGATCGGCGTCGTCGGCTTCGTCGTGTGGGCGCACCACATGTACACCACCGGCATCTCACTCAACACGCAGCGCTACTTCGTCTTCGCCACGATGGTGATCGCGGTGCCCACCGGCATCAAGATCTTCTCCTGGATCGCGACGATGTGGGGCGGCTCGCTGACCTTCCGCACGCCGATGCTCTGGGCGATCGGCTTCATCTTCCTGTTCACCGTCGGCGGCGTGACGGGCGTGAAGCTGGCCAATGCCGGCATGGACCGGGTCCTGCACGACACCTATTACGTGGTGGCCCACTTCCACTACGTGCTGTCGCTGGGTGCCGTCTTCGCGATCTTCGCGGCCTGGTACTACTGGTTCCCGAAGATGTCCGGCTACATGTACAACGAGACGATCGGCAAGGTGCATTTCTGGCTGACCTTCGTGGGCGTGAACATCGTGTTCTTCCCGCAGCATTTCCTGGGTGCCGCCGGCATGCCCCGCCGCTATGTCGACTATCCCGAGGCCTATGCCGGCTGGAACTACGTGTCCTCCATAGGTTCCTATCTCTCGGGCATCGCCGTGCTGGTCTTCCTGTATGGCGTCTACGAGGCCTTCTCGAAGAAGCGCATCGCCGGCCCGAATCCCTGGGGCGAGGGTGCGACCACCCTGGAATGGCAGCTGCCGTCGCCGCCGCCGTACCACCAGTGGGAAGAACTGCCGCGGGTCCGCTGAGACCCCGGGCCTGGCCGGTTCGCCGCCACCGATACAGCGTCCCGGATCTTGTATCCGGGATGCCTGACCATTTCAGGCTTTGCCAATGGCGAAGCCGGTTCCGCCCGCGAAGCGCCACGGACACAGGCGCGTCGCAGAGACGACCTCGCGGAACGACGCAACAGTTCGCACGCAGCCCCGTTCAGAAAGGATGGGGCCCTGCCGGACGAGTTCGAGGTTCGACTTGACGCTTCTCGACGCAACCCACACCGACGCCGGCACCAGCCTGGCCGAGCCGCGTGATTTTCTCGCGCTCCTGAAGCCGCGGGTGATGTCGCTGGTGGTGCTGACGGCGATCACTGGCATGGCGCTGGCCCCCGGCGCGATCCATCCGACGCTGGCGATCATCTCGATCCTGTCGATCGCCATCGGCGCCGGCGCATCGGGCGCCCTGAACATGTGGTACGACGCCGATATCGACGCCGTGATGACCCGCACCGCGAACCGTCCGATCCCGGCCGGCCGCGTCGGGCCGGAAGCCGCGCTCATCTTCGGCATTCTCCTGTCGCTGCTTGCGGTGTCGATGCTCGGCCTGGCGTCCAACTGGTTCGCGGCGGGGCTGCTCGCTTTCACGATCTTCTTCTATGCCGTGATCTACACGATGGGCCTGAAGCGCTCGACGCCGCAGAACATCGTCATCGGCGGTGCGGCCGGCGCCTTTCCGCCGATGATCGGCTGGGCCGCGGTCACCGGTGGCGTGGCGCTCGAGAGCCTCGTGCTATTCCTGATCATCTTCCTCTGGACGCCGCCGCATTTCTGGGCGCTGGCCCTGTTCAAGCTGAAGGACTACGGCAGTGTGGGCGTGCCGATGCTGCCCAACGTGGCGGGCGAGCGGTCGACGCGCATCCACATCTTCGCCTATTCGCTGGTCCTCGTGCCGGTCGGTGTCGCCCCGTGGCTGCTCGGCTTTGCCGGGCCGGTCTATGGCGTCGCGTCGGTGCTGCTCGGCGCCAACTTCCTCCGCCACGCCTATGCGACGCTGCGGATGGAGGATGGCGACGAGACGATGCGGCCGGCCAAGAAGCTGTTTGCCTTCTCCATCGTCTATCTCTTCGCGCTCTTCGTGATTCTCCTCGGCGAGGCCGCCATGCGGCCGCTGCTCCCGGCAGGGTGGTACTGACATGAACATGGAACGGGTCCGGCTCACCGAGGCGCAGCAGCGCGCCCGGCGCAATCGCTCCATCGCCATCGGCATCGTCCTGGTCTCGCTGGTGGTGATCTTCTATTTCGTCACCCTCGCGAAGATGTCCGTATGAGCGAGCCCCATCCGAACCCCGCGGCGGGCAAGCCGTCCTCGGAACGCCGCCGCGTCGTGATCGCGGTGGCCTGCGGAGCCTTCGCGCTCGGCATGGTCGGCGCCGCCTATGCGTCGGTTCCGCTCTACGAACTGTTCTGCCAGGTGACCGGTTACGGCGGCACGACCCAGCGCGCCGAGACGGCGCCGAGCGAGGTCAGCGACCGGACCGTGCTGGTGCGCTTCGACGGCAATGTCGCGCCGGGCCTGCACTGGAAGTTCGGCCCGAACGACCGCGAGGTCACGGTCAGGCTGGGCGAGACGCGCCAGACCAGCTTCCACGTCAAGAATCTCTCGGACCAGCCGGTCCGCGCCCAGGCGACGTTCAACGTCACGCCGGTCGCCGCAGGCGTCTATTTCAACAAGATCGCCTGCTTCTGCTTCGACAACCAGATCCTCCAGCCGGGCGAGGAGATCGACATGCCGATCGTCTTCTACGTCGATCCGGAGATGATCGAGGCCGAGGAGCTCAAGAACGCGCCGGGGATCACCCTGTCCTATACCTTCTTCCCGCTCGACGAGGCGGGCGCACCCGTCACCGCCCAGACGGGCGGCCAGACCGAGACACCGAAGACCGATCAACTCTAGGCCACCGCGATTCGTCGCGGTGATTGTCGAAAACACCAACCAGATGCTGGAGTTGCCGCGCGAGTTTCGCTAAGCAGACCGCAGGGCATTCAGAACGAGACCGGGGACCCGCGATGGCCGATACGCACGCCAAGCACGACTATCACATCATCGATCCGAGCCCGTGGCCGTTCCTCGCCTCGGCCGGGGCCTTCATCATGATGATCGGTCTCGTCGGCTACATGCGCGCCTTCTCGGGCGGACAGTTCGTCATGTTCGGCATCGATTTCGCCGGTCCGTGGATCTTCTATCTGGGTCTCGCGATCGTCCTGTACGTGATGTACGGCTGGTGGTCGGACACCATCAAGGAAGGCCAGGAGGGCGCTCACACCCGCGTCGTGTCGCTGCATCTGCGCTACGGCATGATCATGTTCATCGCCTCCGAGGTGATGTTCTTCGTGGCGTGGTTCTGGGCCTTCTTCGATGCCAGCCTGTTCCCGAACGAGGCGATCCAGGCGTCCCGTGTCGAGGCGCTCGGCGGACAATGGCCGCCGGTCGGCATCGAGGTTCTCGACCCGCTGCACCTGCCGCTGTTCAACACCGTGACGCTGCTCCTGTCGGGCACGACCGTGACCTGGGCGCATCACGCGCTGCTGCACAACGACCGCAAGGGCCTGATCTGGGGCCTGGCGCTGACCGTGCTGCTCGGCCTGATCTTCTCCTACGTCCAGTATTACGAATACGCCCATGCGCCCTTCGCCTTCGGTGGCTCGATCTACGGCTCGACCTTCTTCATGGCGACCGGCTTCCATGGCTTCCACGTCATCGTCGGCACGATCTTCCTGATTGTCTGCCTGCTGCGTGCGATGAAGGGCCAGTTCACCCCGCAGAAGCATTTCGGCTTCGAGGCGGCGGCCTGGTACTGGCACTTCGTCGACGTCGTCTGGCTGTTCCTGTTCTTCAGCATCTATATCTGGGGCAGCTGGGGCGGCCAGATCCACGCCGGATAGCCGGCGCGGCAGAGGACTTCTCGAAGGCGGCGCAGCGATGTGCCGCCTTCTTCGTTTCATGACCATGGGCAGGACGGGCGCACGCCAGCGTTTGCCCGGTAGGCCGGTCATCGCGCACGGAGCAGGCACTTGAGCGACCCAGGCGGACGTCCGCAGATCTCCGCCGACCCGGTCAAGGCCGGTGTCCTCGGCCGCTGCCCGCGCTGCGGCAAGGGAAAGCTGTTCGATGGCTTCCTGACCCTGGCGCCGCGCTGCTCCCATTGCGACTTGGATTACGGCTTTGCCGATTCGGGCGACGGCCCGGCGGTGTTCGTCATCCTGATCGTCGGCATCATCGTCGTGGGGCTGGCGTTGTGGGTGGAGGTGGCCTTCGATCCGCCGCTCTGGCTGCATTTCCTGCTGTGGCTGCCGCTCACGCTGATTCTGGCGCTGCCGCTGCTGCGCGCGCTCAAGGGGGTGATGATCGCCATGCAATACCGCCACAACGCCGCCGAGGGGCGTCTGCGCGATGATGTCTGAGACCGGTGTGTCCACGGGGGCAGGGGGCCCGGCCCATGTGCCCCAGCGCATGTCGCGGACGAAGTTCTGGATCGCCCTGGGCGCATGCCTCGTCGGCATCGCGATCCTGTTCAGCCTCGGCACCTGGCAAGTCGAGCGGATGCAGTGGAAGCAGGCGCTGCTGGAGCGGATCGACGCGCGCATCCACGCGGCGCCGTTGGACCTGGCTGCGTTGCAGGCGCGCTTCACGGAGACCGGCGACGTGGACTACACGCCGGTGACTGCCACCGGGCGGTTTCTCCACGATGGCGAGCGCTTCATGCTCACGACCTTCGATGGCCAGCCCGGCTGGAACGTCTTCACGCCGCTGGTCACCGGCGATGGCACCGCGGTCTTCGTCAATCGCGGCTTCGTGCCCTACGAGATGCGCGAGCCGGCTCGGCGCAGCGACGGCCAGGTCGACGGCGAGGTCACCGTGACCGGGCTGGCCCGCGATGCGCCGCGCGAGACGCCGGGCTTCTTTGTGCCCGACAACGAGCCGGGCAACGACACCTTCTTCTGGCGCGATCTCGATGCGATGGCCGGCGGCCTGACGCTGGGAACCGGCATCGAGATGCTGCCTTTCTTCGTCGATGCGGGGCCCGGCGCGGCGCCGGGTGGCTGGCCGGTGGGCGGCACCACCGTCATCGACATCCCGAACAACCATCTGTCCTACGTCGTCACGTGGTACGGACTGGCCATCGCCCTTGCCGTGATGACCGGGATGCTGGTCGTCGGGGACCGCCGTGCGGCCAGGCGCCCGCAAGCCTGACACGTCGCTGCCGCGCCGCATTGCTGCGCCAGAACCGGCGCGAGTCTTGACACCCATGCGCCGCATCCCTTCATTCGGCGCGACGTCCGACCTGCCGAACCGCCCGGAGCCCGCCTTGTTCGCCACAGCCACCAAACCGAAGCTGACGATCCGAATGTGCGAGCCGCGCGGCTTCTGCGCCGGCGTCGACCGGGCGATCCAGATCGTCGTGCTGGCGCTGAAGAAATACGGCGCGCCGGTCTATGTGCGGCACGAGATCGTTCACAATCGCTATGTGGTGGAAGGCCTGCGCAGCCAGGGCGCCGTCTTCGTCGAGGAACTGGATTCGGTGCCCGACGACGGCCAGCCGGTGGTCTTCTCGGCCCATGGCGTGCCGAAATCGGTGCCGGCCGCTGCCGAGGCGCGCGACCTTCTGTATCTCGACGCGACCTGCCCGCTGGTCTCCAAGGTCCACAAGCAGGCCATGCGCCACACGCGGCTGGGCCGCCATGTCCTCCTGATCGGCCATCGCGGCCATCCGGAGGTGATCGGCACGATGGGCCAGCTGCCCGAAGGCAGCGTCACGCTGATCGAGACCGAGGCGGACGCGGCGGCCTACGCGCCGGCCGATCCGGCGGCACTCGGCTTCGTGACCCAGACGACCCTGTCGGTGGACGACACCGCCGGGATCGTCGCCTCGCTCCAGGCGCGGTTCCCGCAGATGCAGGCGCCCTCGTCCGAATCGATCTGCTACGCGACGACCAACCGGCAGGACGCGGTGAAGGCGGCGGCGCCGGGTGCCGACCTGTTCCTCATCGTCGGCGCGCCCAACTCGTCGAATTCCCGGCGCCTCGTCGAGGTGGCCGAGCGGTCCGGCGCGATGCAGGGCGCCCTCGTGGAGGGTCCGCAGGATTTGCCCTGGGACTGCGTGCCGCCGGGCGGGGTGATCGCCATTTCGGCCGGGGCCTCGGCACCGGAAATCCTCGTCGATGCCATCGTCGACGCCTTTCGCGACCGCTTCGACGTGACCATCGAACTCGTCCGCACCGCCGAAGAGACCGAGAACTTCCCGGTGATGCGCAGCCTGCGCCAGACCCCGCTCACCGCCGCCGACATGGCCTTCGTCAACGGACAGGGCTGATCGTGGCGGTCTATACGGACGTCTTCGAGCCGCAGCTCGCCGCCTTCGTCGCCGATTACGATATCGGCGCGCTGCTCAGCTACAAGGGCATCGCCGAGGGCGTGGAGAATTCCAACTTCCTCCTGCGCACCACCTCCGGCACCTACATCCTGACGCTCTACGAGAAGCGGGTGAACCGCGCGGACCTGCCGTTCTTCGTCGGGTTGATGGAGCATCTGGCCGAGCGCGGCCTGTCCTGCCCGCTGCCGGTGCACACAAGGGGCGGCGAATCCCTCGGCGAACTGTCCGGGCGACCGGCGGCGATCTTCACCTTCCTGGAAGGCATGTGGACCCGCCGCCCGGCCGCCCAGCACTGCCGGGCCGTGGGCGAAGCCCTGGCGGGGATGCATGACAAGGCCTCGGATTTTCCGCTGCATCGCCGCAACGGCCTGGCCGTCGGCGACTGGCGCCCGCTCTTCGAAAGCTGCGGCGACCGGGTCGACGGCATCGAGAGCGGCCTTGCCGCCGAGATCGAGAGCGAGCTGGACGTCCTGGAGGCGAACTGGCCGGCCGACCTGCCGCAGGGCGTCATCCATGCCGATCTGTTTCCCGACAACGTGTTCTTCCTCTCGGGCGAACTGTCCGGCCTGATCGACTTCTATTTCGCCTGCAACGACCTGCTGGCCTACGATCTGGCGATTGCCCTATGCGCCTGGTGCTTCGAGCCCGATGGCAGCTTCAACGTGACCAAGGGGCGGGCGCTGATCGTGGGCTATGTCAGCGTGCGGCCCATGGAGGCGGCGGAACTGGCGGCGCTGCCGGTGCTGTGCCGGGGCGCGGCGCTGCGCTTCCTGCTGACGCGGCTGTACGACTGGCTGACCGTGCCCGACGATTCCTTCGTCACCAAGAAGGACCCGATGGAATACCTGGCGAAGCTGCGCTTCCACCGGTCGGTGAAGACCGTTGCCGATTACGGCTATGACGATGCGCGGGTGACGGCATGAGCGCCGAGGGACGGGTCGAGATCCACACGGACGGGGCGTGTTCGGGCAATCCCGGTCCCGGCGGCTGGGGGGCGATCCTGCGCTCCAACGGCAACGAGAAGGAACTGAAGGGCGGCGAGGCGCACACCACCAACAACCGGATGGAGCTGCTCGCCGTGATCCAGGCGCTGACCGCCCTGAAGCGGCCCTGCGCCGTCGATATCTATTCCGACTCCCAATACATGCGCGACGGCATCACCAAGTGGATCCACGGCTGGAAGCGCAATGGCTGGAAGACCGCGGACAGGAAGCCGGTGAAGAATGCCGAGCTCTGGCAGCAGCTGGAGGAGGAGAAGGCGCGCCACGACGTCACCTTCCACTGGGTACGCGGCCATGCCGGCGACGAGATGAACGAGCGCGCCGACCAGCTGGCCCGCGACGGCATGGAGCCGTTCAAGCGCGGCCGCCGCGGCGCCGCCTGACCCGCAGCGCCGGTCCGGCGAACCCCGTCCCCGCATGCGGCAGGGACGGGGCCATCGGCATCAGAGCTGTTCGAGCACCGCCTCGGCGGTGGAGCGCTCGGCCTGGCCCGGCGATTCCTCCACGTTCAGCGCCTTCACCACGCCGTCCTCGACGATCATGGAATAGCGCTTGGAGCGCAGGCCGAGGCCGGCGACCGACAGGTCGATGTCGAGGCCGAGGGCCTTGGTGAACTCGCCATTGCCGTCGGACAGGAACAGGATCTTGCCCGCCGCGTCGTTGGCCTTTTCCCAGGCGCCCATGACGAAGATGTCGTTGACCGCGACCACGGCGATCGTGTCGACGCCCTTGGCGCGGATCTCGTCATTGTGGGTCAGGAAGCCCGGCAGGTGGTTCATCGAGCAGGTCGGCGTGAAGGCGCCGGGAACGGCGAACAGCACCACCTTCTTGCCGGCGAAGATCTCGTCGGTGGACAGGTCCGCCGGACCGTCGGAGGTCTTGGTCTTCAATGTCGCGTTCGGAAGCTTGTCACCGATACCGATGGTCATGTGGTCGTTTCCCTTCGTGATTGCGTCGGCGTTGCGGCCCGGCGCCATATGAGGCGAGGCGGATGGCTTTGTCGACCCGCATCAGCCCGGCTGGCCGGAGGCGACGGGCACCGCCTCGGCGGCGAAGCTGCCCGCCGCGCCGGTGACCACCATCTCGACGGCATCGGGACCGCCGGTCTCGCCGCGCGGCCGACCGGCCACCGGGACGCTGAATTCGAGGCTGTCGCCATTGCGGACCGGCGGGGCGGGCTCGTCGAAATACCAGCCCTGCGGGCCGAGGACGAAGAGATCGGTCGACGGCGCGTCCAGCGCGGTCTCCACGACGACGGTCAGCATGTCGCCGCCGTCGGGCAGCGTGGCCGAGCGGATGCGGCCGAGATGACCATCGGCGGCGGGCAAGGCGGCGAAGGCGGCGTCGACGATCTGCGCCACGTCGGCGGCTCCCGCGCGTGTCGCAAGCTCCGCCTGGACCGGAATGCAGATCTCGTGGCAGACGCCGATTGCCAGGCTGGCGGCGACCGTGTCGAGGCTAACGCCGGGCTGCGGCGACAGTTCGAAGGGGATCGCCAGGGGGCGGTCATAGCCATTGGCGCGGGCCAGCCCTTCGCCGAACCGCAGCGGCGCGGGAAACGCCAGATCGGTCGCATCGAGTCCCTGCGTGCCGGAAAAGTCGATCCGCGGCGGGATGCCCGATGCCCCGGGATCCAGCCAGTAGGTGTGCCAGCCCGGGGCGATGTCGACGAGGACTGCGCCGCGCACCGTGCCGCCGGGCCCCGGCGCGTCCGCCACGATGCGCAGGTTCACCTGGTCGCTGGCATAGGACGAGGCGGGAGCGGCATTTGCCGCAAGGCCGCCCGTCAGAAGCACGGCGATGGCGCCGGCCAGCATTCCCATGCGTGTCATCTGCCGAACACTCCGTTGTCTGCCGCGAATGGCCGCGGTCCTGCGTCTGATTAGCGCAGCACGGCCGCTCGGGCCATTCAACATGCCGCGACGCGCCATGCCAATGTTGCAGGCACTCTGGCTTTGACATCCCTGCGATGCCATCTATCGTGTAAGCCATCACGGATTGTCTGGACGCCATGGATCTCGAAAACGAAATCGGCAAGAATCCGACCGACTCCTCCCTGGAAGGGCATTTTCTCATTGCCATGCCGGGAATGGGCGACGAGCGCTTCACGCGCAGCGTCATCTTCGTCTGCGCCCACTCGCCGAGCGGCGCGATGGGCTTCATCATCAACAAGGCGCAGCCGGTCGGTTTCGGCGAACTCCTGACCCAGCTCGGCATCGTGGCGAGCGAGGGCGACATCCGGCTGCCCAAGGCCGGCCGCGAAGTCTGCGTCTGCATGGGCGGACCGGTCGAGAAGGGGCGCGGCTTCGTGCTGCACACGGACGACTACGATTCCGAATCCACCGTGCCCGTGGCCGACAACATCGCCCTGACCCCGACCATCGACATCCTCAAGGCGATCTCGAAGGGTGTAGGGCCGAAGACGGCGATCATGGCGCTCGGCTATGCCGGCTGGTCGCCGGGCCAGCTCGAAAGCGAGATCGCGGCCAATGGCTGGCTGACCTGCAAGGCCGATCTCGACATCGTCTTCGACGTCGAGCTGGACGGCAAATACGACCGCGCGCTGGGCCTCCTGGGCATCCAGCCGGCGTTCCTGGCGAGCGAGGCCGGCCACGCCTGACCGGCGCCGCCGGCTCAGCTGGCGCGTTTCAGCCCGACGGCCCGGTCGTCGAGGATCTTGCGCACCTGGTCGGAACTGAGCGGCGGCGAGAACTTGAAGCTCTGGGCATATTCGCAGCCGAGCTGGCGCAGCTGCATCACGTCGGCATCGCTCTCGATCCCCTCCGCCACGACCTTCAGGCCCAGATCGTGGGCCATGGTGACGATCGAATGCAGGATGATCGGCCGCTGCGGCTGGCTGTTGTTCTTCAGGAAGGACTGGTCGATCTTCAGCGTGTCGAAGGGAAAGCCCATCAGATAGGCCAGCGACGAGTAGCCGGTGCCGAAATCGTCGAGGGACAGGCCGACGCCGAGCGCCTTGAGGCGGTTGAGGAGCTGCGCCGAGCGCTCCGGATTGTCCATCACCAGGGATTCCGTCAACTCCAGCTTGAGGCTGTTCGGCGAGATCCGGTAGCGTTCGAGGACGGTCTTCACGTCGCCGATGAGATCCTGGCGGATGAGCTGCCGGCTGGAGATGTTGACCGAGACGAACAGGTTCTCGTCGCCGGTCATGCGCTGCCAGTCGCCGATCCTGCGGCTGGCTTCCTCCAGCGCGAACTGGCCGAGCTGGACGATCAGGCCGGTGCTTTCCGCGATCGGCACGAATTCCGCCGGCGAGATCGCGCCGCGCCTGGGGTGCTCCCAGCGCAGCAGCGCCTCGAACCCGGCGATGTCCTCCGTCTCGAGCGTGACGATCGGCTGGAAGGCGAGCGACAATTCATTGCGCTCGAAGGCGCGGCGCAAATCGGATTCCAGCTCCAGCCGGCCGTAGCCGATGCTCCGATAGGCCGGACGGAACGGCTCGATGCTGTCGCCGCCATTGCGCTTGGCCTGGTACATGGCCAGCTCGGCTTCCTTCAGCACGTCGTTGGAGGTCGACGAGGCGGTCCAGCCGGTCAGGCCGATGGAGCCGGTCAGCACGATCTCGCGATTGGCGAAGGCGATCGGGGCCTTGATGGCATTGCGCAGCCCCTCGGCGAAATCGGCCACGGCGGCAGCGTCGGTCTCCGACAGGAGGATCACGCCGAACTGGTCGCTGCCCAGCCGGGCCAGCGAATCCTGCGGCTTGAGCAGGCGCTTCAGCCGCCGCCCGATCGTCAGCAGGATCGTGTCGCCGGTGGCGATGCCGAAATCGTCGTTGACCTGCTTGAAGCGGTCGAGATCGATCACGATGATCGTCGGGTGCACGTCGTCGCGGGTCACCGCCAGGACGCCGATCGCCTCGAGCCGGTCGCGGAAGAGCTCGCGGTTCGGCAGGCCGGTGAGCTGGTCGTGCAGCGCATCGTGCAGCAGCCGTTCCTCGGCCTTCTTGCGGTCGGTGACGTCCTTGAGGGTGCCGACGCAGCGCGCGACCTCGCCGTCGCTGCCCAGCACCGGGCGGGCGCGCAGCGACACCCAGTGATAATGGCCGTCCTCGTCGCGGAGGCGGAAATCCTGGATGATCCGGCCGCGGCGATGTTCCAGGATGGTGTCGAGCGTAACCTTGAAGCGGTCGCGGTCGTCCGGATGCAGGATCGGCAGCCAGTCGCGTGCGGGGCCGTTCATCGTGCCGACCGGCATGCCGGCGAGGGTGTCGCCGTCGGCGCCGGCGAAGATCCGGTCGCGGCTGACGTCCCAGTCGAAGATCGCGTCGCCGGTGCCCGCCAGCGCCAGCGAGCGCCGCTCCAGGTCGGACAGCAGCCCCTGCGCGAAGCCGCCGCCGGCAAAGGCGTGCTGCATGACCGTGAAGCCGATCAGCAGCACGATCAGCACCAGGCCGCCGCCCAGCGCCGGCTGGATGATGTCGTTGTCGATCCGCCCCGTGACGGTGGACCACGCGGCGAAGACCCAGAGGATGACGAGGCACCACGTGGGGATCAGCATGATCGCCCGGTCGGAACGCTGGACCGCGAGGGTGAGGATCACGAGGAGACCCAGCGCGGCGGTGGTGGCCAGCGAGATCCGGGCGATGCCCGAGGCGACCTCCGGATCGAAGGCGGCGACGACGCCGACCGCGCCGAGCGCGGCCAGCCAGAGCACGGTGAAGATCGACAGGACGCCGTGCCAGCGGTTGAGATTGAGATAGGCGAAGAGGAAGAGGACGAGGGTGAAGGCGAGCGACACCTCGGTGCCCGCCCGCCAGACCCGTTCCTGCCCGGGCAGGATCGGCATCAGCTTCTGCCAGAAGTCGAAGTCGATGCAGATATAGGCCAGCACCGCCCAGGCCAGCGAAGCGGTGGCGGGGAACATGGCCGATCCCTTGACCACGAAGAGGATGGTCAGGAAGACCGCCAGGAGGCCGGCAATGCCGAGCACGATGCCGCGATACAGCGTGAAGGCGTTGACCGTGTCCTTGTAGGCGTTCGGCTCCCACAGGCGCATGTCGGGAAGGTTCGGCGCGGCAAGCTCGGCCACGAAGGTGACGATCGCGCCGGGGTCGAGGGTCACCAGGAAGACGTCGGCATCGCTGCTCGCCTGGCGTTCCAGCGCAAAGCCCTGGCTCGGGGTGATGGCGGCGATGCGCTGGGAGCCGAGATCCGGCCAGACGATACCCGAGCCCACGAGCCGGAAATGCGGCGCGACGACGAGACGATCGATCTGCTTGTCGGTGTTGTTGGCGAGGGCGAAGACGGCCCAGTCGCCGGAGGCCTGCGCCGACTGTGCCTCGATCTCGATGCGGCGCACGATGCCGTCGGCGCCCGGCACGGTGGCGACCTGGAAGGCGCGGCCCTGGCCCCGGTAGATGTCGACCGCCGGCCCCATGTCGATGGCGGTGTCGCCGCGCGAGATGCTGATCGGCTCGAGGGCGAGGGACGGCGTCGCCGAACCGCAGAGCGCAAGGATGACGAAGGCCAGCGCCAGGATCCGCTGCGCGGCCAGACCGATCGGCCCGACGCCGCTTCTGCGTTTGCTGATGGCTTTCGCCTTCACGTTGTGCCCCGACCTTGCATTCCGACTCGCCCCTAGCCTCCGTTCCCGCGTTTATTGCACCACGGCTGCCCCCATGCGAGCCCTGGGCTGCGAAGACGACCATTCTTCGGCAAGCAGCGAATAGAGATAGTGGTCTTCCCAGCGTCCGGCGATCTTCAGATAGTTTCGCAGATGACCTTCTCGAACGAAACCGGATTTCTCCAGGAGGCCGATGGAGCGCTGGTTGCGCGGCAGGCAGGCCGCCTCGATCCGGTGCAGCCCGTGCACGTCGAAGGCGAACATCTTCATCTGCTCGACCGCCCTGGCCATCAATCCGGATCCGGCATAGCGCTCGCCCATCCAGTAGCCAAGCGTCGCCGATTGCGCGACGCCGCGCCGGATCTGGCTCAGCGTCGTGCCGCCATAGAGCGTGCGCCCGCTGGCGTCGAACAGGAAGAAGGTGAAGCTCGCGCCATCGCGGGCGTCATGGGCGTAGCGGCGCAGGCGCTGGCGATAGGCGTCCCAGGACAGCTCGTCCGCCGCCCAGAGCGGCTCCCACGGCTTCAGGAAGTTGCGGCTCTCGCCGCGCAGGTCGCGCCAGGCCGCATAGTCGCTGCGCCGCGGCATGCGCAGCATGATGCCCTCGCCGTGTAGGGCGGGGATCTGCGGCCCGGCGAAATGCTCCAGTATCCTCATCGGTCGGGGTCAATGGCTGGCGGCGACCCTCGCCTCGACGCCGGACGATCCGGCGAGCCGCTCCGCAAGGTTTTCGCGGCTCGGCAGGCGGGACACCGGCCCGATGGCGGCGAGCGTCGGCACCGTTCCCACGAACAGGCGTTCGGCCAGGTCGGAGAGGCGCGGCGCGGTGATCGCTTCCAGGCGCGAAATGAGTTCGTCGTTGGTAATCGTCGCGCCGTTGAACAGCATTTGCCGGGCGATCTGCGCCGCCCGGGCGGCCGGGCTTTCCTGCGACATCAGCAGGCTGGCGCGCATCTGGGCCCGCGCCCGGTTGACCTCGGGCTCGGAGATGCCGGCGGCGGCCCGCGTCAGCTCGTCGGCGATCACCGGGGCCAGTTCCGCAAGCTCCTCTTCGCCGGTCGCGGCATGGATGCCGAAGATGCCGGAATCGGAGAAGCTCCAGTGGAAGGCGTAGATGGCGTAGCACAGGCCGCGGCGTTCGCGGATCTCTTGGAACAGCCGGGACGACATGCCGCCGCCCAGGATCAGCGACAGCACCTGCGAGGCGTAGAAGTCGCGGGCGTAATAGGCCCGGCCCTCGAAGCCCAGCACCATCTGCGCGTCCATCAGGTCGCGTTCCTGGCGGAACTCGCCGCCCGTGTAGGAGGCGGCCTGCCGGGGCTCCGAGCGCAGCGGCAGCGGCGAGGCCGCCGCCGTGCCGCCGAAGGCCGCCTCGATCTGGTCGACGATGGCCCGGTGCGACACCGCGCCGGCGGCCGAGACGATCATCTTGTCAGGTGAATAGTGCTTGGCGAGATAGCCGCGCAGATCGTCGGACGAGAAGGACTTCACCGTCTGGCGCGTGCCCAGGATCGGTCGTCCGATCATCTGCTCGCGAAAGGCCGCTTCCTGGAAATGGTCGAAGACGATGTCGTCGGGCGTGTCTTCCGCCGCGCCGATCTCCTGCAGGATGACCTGCTGCTCGCGCTCCAGTTCCTGCTCGTCGAAGCGCGAATCGATGAGGATGTCGGTCAGGATGTCGAGCGCCAGCGGCACGTCGTTCTTCAGGACGCGCGCGTAGTATGAGGTGGTCTCGACGCTGGTCGCGGCGTTCATCTCGCCGCCCACGTCCTCGATCTCCTCGGCGATCTGCCGGGCGCTGCGCCGGCTCGTGCCCTTGAACGCCATATGCTCCAGGAGATGGGCGATGCCGTGTTCGTGGGGGGCCTCGTCGCGCGCACCGGCCTTTACCCAGATGCCGAGGCAGGCACTTTCCAGATGCGGCATGGTTTCGGTCGCAACGGTCAGGCCGTTCGAAAGCTTGGTGACCTCGACGCTCATGCTTCGGCTCCCTGGTCGACGGCGCGCGTGCGCGCGAGAATGTAGGCTTCCACGGCGCCGATCTCGTTGGGCAGGCGATCCATGGTCTCGCGCTTCTGCATCAGGTCGCCGTGGCTGGGTGGCAGGGCGGGGCTGATCTGGACGGCCTTTTCGATGGCGTCCGGGAACTTTGCCGGATGCGCGGTGCCGAGCGTGATCATCACTTCGCGGCCGAGGCGGCTTTCCGCCACGCCGACACCGACGGCGGTGTGCGGATCGAGAAGATAGGCGGTGGTCGTGAGCGTGCGGCGGATGATGTCCGCGGTCGCGGCCTCATCCGTCGCGCCGGCGTCGAAATCGGCGCGGATCGCGGCCAGGATCGGTTCGGACAGGGTGAAGCTGCCGGACTGTGCCAACTGCTGCATCAGGCCGCGCACCATGTCGCCGTCGCGCCCGCTGGCCTCGAAGATCAGCCGCTCGAAGTTCGACGACACCTGGATGTCCATCGAGGGCGAGGAGGTGGCGTGGACGCCGGTCGTCTCGTAGCGGCCGCGATCGAGGGTGCGCACGAGAATGTCGTTCTCGTTGGTGGCGATGACCAGCCGCTCGACGGGCAGGCCCATGCGCTTGGCTCCGTAGCCGGCGAAAATGTCGCCGAAATTGCCGGTGGGCACGGTGAAGGACACCGGGCGCTCCGGCGCGCCGAGGCTGGCGGCGGCGGTGAAGTAATAGACGATCTGGGCCATGATCCGGCCCCAGTTGATCGAGTTCACGCCGGACAGCGCGGCGTTCTTGCGGAACGCGGCGTGGTTGAACATCGCCTTCACCAGGGCCTGGCAATCGTCGAACGTGCCGTCGATGGCGATGGCGTGGACGTTGTCGGCGCCCGACGTTGTCATCTGGCGCTGCTGCACCGGCGAGACGCGGCCGTGGGGGAACAGGATGAACATGTCGGTGCGCTGGCTCGCGGCGAAGGCGGCGATGGCCGCGCCGCCGGTGTCGCCCGAAGTCGCGCCGACGATGGTGGCGCGGCGTCCGCGCTGGGCCAGCACATGGTCCATCAGCCGGGCGATGAGCTGCATCGCCACGTCCTTGAAGGCCAGGGTCGGGCCGTGGAAGAGCTCCAGCACGAAATGCGACGGGCCGAGCTGCACGAGGGGCGCCACGGCCGGATGCGGGAAGGTCGCATAGGCCTCGTCGACCATGCGCTTCAGATCCGCCGACGCGATGTCCTCGCCGACGAAGGGCAGCAGGATCTCGAAGGCGACCTCGGCATAGGGGCGGCCGGCAAATCCGCGGATCGTCTCCGCCGATATCTGCGGCCAGGTCTCCGGGACATACAACCCGCCGTCATTCGCGAGACCTGCCAGAAGCGTGTCGGCAAAACCGAGGACAGGAGCCTCTCCCCGCGAACTCACATATTTCACTTCGTCTCCACTTCGCTTCGGTCCGGGATCGCTCCCGGCAGTCAAGGCGGTAGCCAGCGCAGCTTGCGCCGGATACGCGTCGTCATGTGCTGCTGTCAGTCGCCTAACCGACTGGCGGCTGATATAGAACGGCGCGCCACGATAACGGAAGGACCGAGTGATGCATATGGTGATGCCCCCCATCGCGACCAATGGTGAACGCAACGCCATCGACGCGGGCAGCCCCGTGCATGCGACCGGCGCGACGCCGAGACGCCCCCGTCAATCGCCGCGGCTCGCCGCGTTGCGCCGGCTGGCCGGCGGGCTGGCTGCCGGCGGCGCGATGACGCTGCTTGCCGCCTGCAACTCGGCCGGCCCCGGTGCCGATCTCGGCAATGCAGGGGCGCTGTCCCAGCCGCCGTCCTCGATGACTGCGTCGAGCCAGTTCGATCAGGGCAGCGAAGCCCGCTACTGCCCGACGGTGACACTGCGCGAGGGCACGGCGATCCTGCGCAAGACGATCGGCGAGGAGGTCGACTATGTCGCCAGCATCGCCGACACGACCCGCGACTGCCGGATCGTCGACGGCAAGCTCCTGATGAAGATCGGCGTGCTCGGCCGCGTGACGCCGGGCGCGGTGGCGCAGGACCGCACCTTGCGGCTGCCGATCCGCGTCGCCGTGCTGCGCGGGCAGGACGTGATCTATTCCGAGCTCGGCCAGCAATCGGTGGCGATCACCCGCAGCGGCGGCGCGCAGACCTTCACCTATGTCGACGAGACGGTGCTCATCGATCCGGCGCAGACCGAAGGCATCGTGATCTTCGCGGGCTTCGACGAGGGCGCGCCGGAATAGCACCGGCGCCCGCTCAGGCGTCCTGCCACTCGGCAAAGGCGGCCACGACGGCGGGAAAGTCCGCCAGGCGGCTGATCACCGTCTCGGCGCCCGCCTCGCTGAGGGCGTCGGAATGGCCGGGGAATGTGTGGCCGCCGCCGGTGAAGCCGACGACGCGGCAGCCGGCGGCCACCGCGGCGGTCACGCCATGGACCGAATCCTCGATGACGATCGCCGCCCGGGGCGCCACGCCGAACTGCTCGCAGGCATGGACGAACACGTCCGGTGCCGGCTTGACCTGTTTCGTGCCGACCTCGGGCGCGCTGAAGACATGCGGCCAGAAATAGTCCCACAACCCGACATGCTCGAGCTCCAGCTCCAGGCGCTGGGACGAGGAATTCGAGCAGATGCAGCGCGGCAGGACCAGCTGGTCGAGCGCCATGCGGGTCCCGGCGATCTCCTCCACGTCCGATTCGAGCCGCCGGTCGACTTCGGTATTCACACGCGCGATCAGGTCCTCGGGAAAATGGCGGCCAGTCTCTTCGGACAGGCGCTTGAGGATCAGCGGCCAGGTCAGTCCGGCGAAGCGGATGGCGAATTCGCCGGCGTCGATCTCCACGCCATGCTCGGCGAGGATCTCGGTCTGCACCTGCGCGGCGATCACCTCCGAATCGACGAGGACGCCGTCGCAATCGAAAATCACGAGCAGGGGGTCGGACATGGAAGGCTCCGGAAAAAGGCTCTGCAAGCGCGGACAATCGGCGCTGTCGAGGGCTGCGTTCTGCGAAAAATCGGTTCGAGGGGTCCGGTAGCACGCTCGGCAGGGCGCGACAAAGGCAGGATTTCACCGATTGTTTACGTCGTTCGGTAACCATGACGTCGGTTCAATGTCCTGCGTAGTCCGGTGGTGAAGATGGCATACAAGCGTTCCGCGTCCCTCAAGGTGGTTAAGAGCGAAGCGGGAAAGCCCGCCTGGCTGGACCGCATCCACAAGGGGCACTGCGTTTCGCAGATGGCCGCGCTGCCGGAGAATTCCGTCGACGTGATCTTTGCCGATCCGCCCTACAATCTGCAGCTCGGCGGCGATTTGCACCGGCCCGACCAGTCCAAGGTCGATGCGGTTGACGACGCCTGGGACCAGTTCGAGAGCTTCCAGGCCTATGACGCCTTCACCCGCGCCTGGCTCCTGGCGGCGCGCCGGGTGCTCAAGCCGAACGGCACGATCTGGGTGATCGGCTCCTATCACAACATCTTCCGCGTCGGCGCGATGATGCAGGATCTGGGCTTCTGGATGCTGAACGACGTCATCTGGCGCAAGACCAACCCGATGCCGAACTTCCGCGGCCGCCGGTTCCAGAACGCCCACGAGACGATGATCTGGGCGTCCCGCGATGCCGATGCCAAGGGCTACACCTTCAACTACGATGCCATGAAGTCGGCCAATGACGACATCCAGATGCGCTCGGACTGGCTGTTCCCGATCTGCTCGGGCGGCGAGCGCCTGAAGGATTCCGACGGCCGCAAGGCGCATCCGACGCAGAAGCCGGAAGCGCTGCTCGCCCGCGTGCTGCTGTCCTCGACCCGGCCCGGCGACATCGTGCTCGACCCGTTCTTCGGCACCGGCACGACCGGCGCCGTCGCCAAGCGTCTCGGCCGCCACTATGTCGGCATCGAGCGAGAGGACGCCTACATCGCCGCTGCCGAAGCCCGCATCGCAGCGGTCGAAGCGCTGGACCCGACGGTTCTCAAGGTCTCGGCCGGCAAGCGCGCCGAGCCGCGCATTCCCTTCGCCAGCCTGCTGGAGGCCGGCCTGGTGACGCCGGGCACCGAGCTGACCGACGCCAAGCGGCGCTGGACGGCCCGGGTGCGGGCCGACGGCACGATCGCCATCGGCGACGACGCCGCCTCGATCCACCGCATCGGCGCCAAGGTGCAGGGCCTGGATGCCTGCAACGGCTGGACCTTCTGGCACATCGATTCCCAGAAGGGGCTCACCCCGATCGACACGCTGCGCCAGACCATGCGCGACCAGATGGCCGTCGAGGCGGTCTGACCGCCCCGATCCGGCTGCCGCACCCGGATTGTTTCAAGGCCTGCCCGTCGCTCAGACGGGCAGGCCTTTTGCTGCGAGATCCCGGGCGAGTTGCTCCGAATCGGTGAAGTGCACCGCGTGCCAGCCCGCCGCCCGCGCGCCGTCGACATTGGCGAGGCTGTCGTCGATGAACAGGGTACGGTCCGGCGCGAGGCCGAAGCTGCGGGCGTGATGATCGTAGATCGCCCGGTCCGGCTTGATCAGGCGGATGTCGCCCGAAACCGTCACGCCGCGCGTCGCGGTCAGGAAGGGAAACTTCGCCTGCGCCTCGCGAAAGGTGTCGGAGGCGAAGTTGGTCAGCAGCGTGACGTCGACACCGGCATCGATCAATGTGTGCAGCAGCGCCACGCTGCCCTCATAGGCGTGCGGCACCATCCGGTGCCAGTTGCGGCGGAACGCGCGGATTTCCTCGGCCATCTCCGGATGGCGGGCGATCGCCTCCGCTTCCGCCTCGGGCCAGGGACGGCCGCGGTCCTGCTCCAGGTTCCAGGCGTGGGAACAGACCTCTTCCAGAAAGAATTGCCGGCGCTCGTCGGACGGGATGATGTCGCGGAAGGGGATATGCGGGTCGTAGTGGATCAGCACCTTGCCGATGTCGAAGACGACATGCTGGTGGGTCATCGGCTCTGTCTCCGTCTGGGTGTTTCGTCTGCTGCCGGATCGCTCGCCTCGGCGCGCACCAGCACCTTCTGCATCAGGGTCGGCAGGGCTTCGGCCGCCCGCGCCTGCGGCGTGCACCACCAGCCCTCGGCCGGCGGGTCGTTCGCGGTTGCGGCCCGGTAGACCTCGAGTTCGAGCCGGAAATGCGTGAAGCCATGGGACACCGTGCCGCAGAAGCGCCAGTCGGCCTTAAACGGTGCCGCGGCGGGGCCGGTTGCCCCGTCGGCTTTGGCGCTCCAGTCGGTCAACGGTGGCTCGCTCATGCCCTGCAGCATGCCGGGCGCCGTGCGACGCCGCAGCCAGACGGCGCCGTCGGAAGGCCGCGTGGCCACGAAAGCCGCGCCCTTGCGGTCCGGGATCGCCGCCTTCGGCTTCTTGACCGGGAATTGCTCGGGCCGTGCCTCGGCGCTCGCCTGGCACATCGGCCGGACCGGGCACACGATGCAGCCCGGCCGCGTCGGCGTGCAGATCGTCGCGCCGAGATCCATCATCGCCTGGGCGAAATCGCCTGGGCGCTGCTGTGGCGTGAGTTCCGCGGTGCGCAGCCGGATATCCTTGCGGGCCTGGGGCAGCGGCGTCTCGATGGCAAAGAGCCGGGTCACGACCCGCTCGACATTGCCGTCCACCACGGCGGCGGGCTCGTCGAAGGCGATCGCGGCAATCGCGGCGGAGGTATAGTCGCCGATGCCCGGCAGCGTGCGCAGTTCTGCGGCGGTCGATGGGAACGCGCCGCCGAATTCCTCGCTCACCCGGATCGCGCAGGCATGCAGGTTGCGCGCCCGGGCGTAATAGCCGAGGCCCGCCCACGCGCCGAGCACCTCCGGCTGCGCGGCTGCGGCCAGGTCCGCCACGCCCGGCCAGCACTCGGTGAAGCGGGCGAAGTAGGATTTCACCGCTGCCACCGTCGTCTGCTGCAGCATGATTTCCGACAGCCACACCCGATAGGGGTCCGGCGTCAGGCCCTGCGCCCGGTCCTGGGGCGACACGCGCCAGGGCAGGGCGCGCGCATGGCGGTCGTACCAGGCGAGGAGGTGATCCGCGAAGGAACTGCGATCGGCGGGCATGGGCGGGGAAGGCACTCTGTCTGGAACGCGGGGCCGGGGCCCGCCTCGGAGGCGAGCCGCTTCGATCGGTGATGTAGCCGCCAATCGCGCGCATTGCGAGCCGCCCGCTGGTCGCGGCGGCGCCCGGTCTGCTAGCGACCCTTGCGCGCATCCGTGCTATCGGTGCCGTCCCGATCCCGGTGACGGCGCGCCGATCAGCGACGTGCCGGGAATCGCCGTCCGGGAAAGGATCGCCTCAGTGACATCGCCATCCGACACGCCCGGAAAGCCCCGCCGCCGCAACGGCCCGCAGCCCGTGGCCGATCTCGTCGGCGGGCTGATGGATCCGATTTTGCGGCGCAAGGCCGGCATGACGACCGGGCTGGTGGCGGCCTGGGCCGAGATCACCGGGCCGGGGCTGCGGGACCTGACGCGGCCGGAAAAGCTGGTCTGGCCCGCCCGGCGCGACGAGGGCGATCCCTTCGAGCCGGCGACGCTGGTCATCGCCTGCGAGGCCGCGGCGGCGCTGCGCCTGCAGCACCAGACCAGCGAATTGCTGGCGCGGGTGAACGCCTTCTTCGGTTTTGCTGCCGTCGCGCGGATCAAGATCGTTCAAAAAGCCGTCAGCCAGCACCGCCCGGACCGCAAGCCGAAGCTGCGGGACCTCGCCCCGGCCGAACATGCGCGCGTCGCGGAGATGGTGGCGCGGATCGAGGATCCCCGGCTGCAGAAGGCCTTGCGGGCCTTTGCCGAGACCACGCTGCGCCGCTCGCCGGGCTGAGCCGCGGCGACATCCGGGCACGGCGGCTCGGCGCCGCCGATGGTCGCGGGCATTGGAAATGCCGCATTTCTCCCGTACATCGCAGGGTGAACGCGCCACCATCCTGAAAGCGAGGCTTCCTCCATGACCCAGCCGCTAACCGCCCGTACCCGCCTGGCGAAGGCTCCCCGCACCGCCGCCCTTCTTGCCGGGGTCGGGTTGCTCGCGCTCGCCGGCTGCACGGACGAGGCCGAGAGCACGGCGGCCAATGCCGTGCTGCCGTCCGCCGATACCGTGCTGATGGCGCAGGCCGATACCGCGCCCGCGACGCCCGAGGCTTCGACCGTCGAGGCGCCCGAGTCGAGCGGTTCGGTCGACGTGGCCGATCTGATGGCCGAAGGCCCGCTGCCCGACATCGTCATAGGCGATGCAGACGCGCCGATCACCATCGTCGAATACGCCTCGATGACCTGCAGCCATTGCGCCGACTTCCACGAGAATTCCTATCCGCAGATCAAGAAGGACTTCCTGGAGACCGGCCAGGCCAAGCTGATCCTGCGCGAATTCCCGTTCGATCCGCGCTCGCTCGCCGCCTTCATGCTGGCCCGCTGCACCGGCGACGATGCCAAGCGCACGGCGATGGTGGACGTGCTGTTCAGCCAGCAGGACGACTGGGCCCGCGCCGAGAACGCCTCGACCGCGCTGCTCAAGATCGCCAAGCTCGCCGGCATGAGCCAGGACGAGTTCACCAGCTGCCTGAACGACAAGGCGCTGCAGGAGAAGATCGTCGAGACCCAGCAGAAGGGCCAGAACGAGTTCGGCGTCAACGCGACCCCGACCTTCTTCATCAACGGCGACAAGTACTCGGGCGCGCTGAGCGCCGAGCAGATGGCCGCCGCGATCCGCGCCCACATGTAGGCGGCAGGCCTTTCAGCCGGCTCACCTGCTCCACCTGACCGATCAGCCTGCCGCGCATCCCTTGTCGCGGCAGGTTTTTTGCATCGCAGCAATTGGCGCGGCGGCGGTTTTCTTCTAGAGATGAGTCCGGGTTCGCGGGAGGAGTGCGGACAAGGCCGGATTGCAGGTGGCCGTCGGCGTCGTATCGATCCGGGCCAGCTGCCACGGATGGTCCGCGCCGGGTCGCTGCCTCGTGCCGCCTGCCGCAGGCGAGGGGAGGTCGGCCCTTCGCGTCAGTCCGCGCTGCTCCGACCGTGCAAGGGCGATGTCCGGGATCGGATTTCGTCGAGATCGAGGGGGACGGTCGACCGCATTCGATGCCAAAACGGATCTTCACATTCCGGCGCGGAACGGCCGACCGCACGGCCGACGCGGCCGAGGCCCTGGGTCTCAAGGGCGCCAATCTGGCACTCCTGGCATCGCTGGACGCGCCGGTTCCGCCCGGTTTCACCATCGCGACATCGGTGTGGCGCGAAGTCCAGGCGGCCGGCGACGGACTGCCGCAGGAATTGCGCGCCGACCTGCGCATGGCGATCGAATGGCTCGAGGAGGTCACCGACCGGCGCTTCGACGGCGACACCCGCCCGCTGCTCCTGGCGGTGCGCACCAGCGCCCGCGCCCAAATGCCGGGCCTGGCCGAATCGGTCCTCGACGTCGGCCTCAACGACCGCACCGTCGACATCCTCGCCGCCGAACTGGACGACCCGGCCTTCGCCTATCGCAGCTACCGTCGCTTCATCGAGAGCTATGCCAACCTCGTGCTGGACGTGGATCCCGCCGAGTTCGAGGACATTTCCGACGAGGAATCGGCCGAAGCGGGCTGGAGCGAGGAGCCGGGCGATCTGGCCGGCTGGCAGGCGCTGATCGCGCGCTACCAGACCTATCTCGACGCCGAGATCGGCGCCGTCGTGCCGCAGACCCCACTCGAACAGCTCTTTGCCGTCGTCGAGGCGGCCTATGCCAGCTGGCGCAGTCCGCTCGCGACGTCGCACCGGCTGATCCAGGGCATTCCGGAAAATGCCGGGCTCGCCATCACCGCCCATGCGATGATCTTCAACGAGCACGACCACAATTCGGGGACCGGGCGCGCCGTGTCCCGCGACCTGACCAGCGGCGAATCCCGCCTGTCGGGCGAGTTCGGCCTGGTGGGGCCGCGCACGCGCGAGATCGGCAAGAAGCCGCCGGCGCTCGATCTGGGATCGCTGTCCGATGGCGACGCGTCGCGGTTTCCCGCCGATCTGGCGGAACTGACGCGCCATGTGCAACGCATCGAGGCCCATGTCGGCGACGTGGTCGAGGTCGACTTCATGGTCGGTGACGGCCAGCTCTTCCTGATGCAGTCGCGGGTGGCGCGGCGCACGGCGGGCGAGGCGATCCGGATCGCCGTGCAGTTGGTCGACGAGGGGCTGATCGACGAGGCCGAGGCGATCCTGCGCATCGATCCGAACTCGCTGGACGAATTGCTGCATCCGACCTTCGAGCGCACCGCGGATCTTGTCGTCCTGGGGCGCGGCATGCCGGCATCGCCGGGCGCTGCGACCGGCGAGATCGTCTTCACCTCCGAGNCGGATCTTGTCGTCCTGGGGCGCGGCATGCCGGCATCGCCGGGCGCTGCGACCGGCGAGATCGTCTTCACCTCCGAGCGCGCCCAGGAACTGGCCAACGAGGAGCGGCCCGTCATCCTCGTGCGCAACGAGACCTATCCCGAGGACATTCACGGCATGCATGTCGCCGAGGGTGTCCTGACCATCCGCGGCGGCACGACGAGCCACGCGGCGGTGGTGGCCCGCGGCATCGGCCGGCCCTGCGTGACCGGCGCCGGGTCGCTGCGCATCAATGCCGGCACCGCCACGCTGCACGCGGCCGGAATGGTGCTGCACGAGGGCGATACCATCACCATCGACGGCACGTCCGGCGAGGTGATCGTGGGCGCCGTGCCGCTGCTGCGGCCCGCGCTCACCGGCGATTTCGCGACCCTGATGGGCTATGCAGACGGGGCCCGTCGCATGCGCGTGCGGGCCAATACCGAGACCCCGATCGAGGCCCGCTCCGCACGGGCCTTCGGCGCCGAGGGGATCGGGCTGTGCCGCACCGAGCACATGTTCTTCGAGGGCGACCGGGTGCGCTCGATGCGCGAGATGATTCTGGCTTCCGACGCGAACGGCCGGCGGGCGGCGCTGGACAAGCTGCTGCCGATCCAGCGCTCCGACTTCACCGAATTGTTCGAGATCATGGCCGGCCTGCCGGTCACGATCCGGCTTCTGGATCCGCCGTTGCACGAATTCCTGCCCCAGAGCGACGGCGAGATCACCGAGACGGCCCACATGCTGGGCGTCGACCAGGCGGTCGTGCGCCAGCGCATCGCCGCCCTGCAGGAGTTCAACCCGATGCTCGGCCATCGCGGCTGCCGGCTGGCGATCTCCTATCCGGAAATCGTCGAGACGCAGGCGCGGGCGATCTTCGAGGCGGCGATCGAGGCCGGCGAGAAGGCCGGCGAGGCGGTCGTGCCCGAGATCATGGTGCCGCTGGTCAGCCTGCGCAAGGAACTGGAGTTCGTGAAGGAGCGCATCGACAAGGTCGCCGCCCTGGTCATGGCCGAGCGCGGCTGCGAGATCACCTATTCGGTCGGCACGATGATCGAGCTACCGCGCGCCGTCGTGCGCGCCGACATGATCGCCGAGATCGCCGATTTCTTCTCCTTCGGCACCAACGATCTGACCCAGACGGTCTATGGCATCTCCCGCGACGACGCCGGCAACTTCCTGTCGACCTATGTCCGGCAGGGCATCATCGAGCGCGATCCCTTCCAGACCATCGATGTCGAGGGGGTGGGCGAGCTCATCGCGCTGGCGGTGGAGAAGGCGCGGCGCACGCGTCCGGACATCTCCCTCGGCGTCTGCGGCGAGCAGGGCGGCGATCCGGCCTCGATCGCCTTCTTCGAGCAGACCGGGCTCGACTACGTCTCCTGCTCGCCCTTCCGTGTGCCGATCGCGCGCCTTGCTGCAGCCCAGGCCACGATCCGTGCCCAGCGCTCGGTGCGCGGCCGCACCCGGCGCTACGAGCCGTAGTAGAAATAGATCGCCACGCAGGACGTCAGACCCACGATGGCGTTCATCGGCACGCCGATCTTCACGAAATCCATGAAGCGGTAATTGCCGGCCGCATAGACCAGCGTGTTGGTCTGGTAGCCGATGGGCGTGGCGAAGGACGCCGAGGCGCTGAACATCACCGCGACGACCGCCGCGCGCGGGTCCATGCCCAGCGACGTCGCCAGGCTGATCGCCACTGGCGTGACGACCACGGCGACCGCGTTGTTGGTGACGATCTCGGTGAGGATCGACGAGATCGCGTAGATGATCAGCAGGACGACGAAGGGCGAGGCGTACTGGAGCAGCGGCTGGACCGCCGCGACCAGCAGCTCGACGGCGCCCGCATTCTGCATGCCGAGCCCGATCGCCAGCATTGCGAAGATCAGGATCAGGATGTCGCCATGGATCGACCGCCAGGCCTCGTCGGCGTCCAGCACCCGCACGAGCAGCAGTGTCGCGATGGCGATGAAGGCCAGGATCTGGATGCTGGCGACGCCCATCGCCGCCAGGACGACCACGGCCAGCAGTGCGCCG
Source organism: Aurantimonas sp. A2-1-M11 (assembly GCF_036549475.1). NCBI lineage: Bacteria > Pseudomonadati > Pseudomonadota > Alphaproteobacteria > Hyphomicrobiales > Aurantimonadaceae > Aurantimonas > Aurantimonas sp. A2-1-M11. Next base: position 32,294 of record NZ_JAZHLI010000043.1, read on the forward strand.
ATGGCGAGCGGCGCCTTGCGGCGGCGATAGGGTCGGGCCTCGCTGAGGTCGACGCCGATGAGGTCGTTGGATTCGGCGATGCGGGCGATGGCGTCCGGACGGCCCTCGAGGAGCAACCGGTCGGCGGGGCGCAGCTTGGTGTCGTGCAGGGAAGGGCCGGGTACGTGACGATGCCGCTGCACGCCGAGGATGTGGACGCCCGACCCCGAAATGTCGGCGAGTTCGGAGATCTTGCGGCCGATGCCGCGGCGATGCGGCGCGACGGTCGCCTCGACCACCACGCGCTCGTCGTCGCCGGCGGCCGCCTTGGTGACGCGCGCGACGCGGAAATTGTCGCTGGAATGCAGCGTCAGCAATTCCTCCGGCGTTGCGAACAGGACGACCCGGTCGGCCTTCTGGAGCGTGACGTCGAAAATGCCCTTCCGCAGGGTCTCCGACCCGCGCCGGATCGCCACCGGCTTGATACCGCGGGCCGAGAAGGACGCGGACTCTCCAAGCGTCTTGCCGATCGACGTCGCGCCATCGCGCACGACGATCTCGGTGAAATACATGTCGGATTCGGAGCTGCCGAGGACGTCCGTCGCGGAAGTGCGGTCGGGCAGGAGGAAGCGTCCGACGACCAGGAGATAGACGATGCCGGTGGCGGCGGTGACCAGTCCGATGGGGGTGATCTCGAAGATCGAGAAGGCCTCCAGCCCCTGGCCGCGTGCGACGCCGTCCACCAGCAGATTGGTCGACGTGCCGATCAGCGAGCAGGTGCCGCCCAGGATGGTCATGAAGGACAGCGGGATCAGCAGCTTCGTCGAGCCGACGCCAAGCTTGCGGGCAAGCTCGGTCATGATCGGGATGAAGACGATCACCACCGGCGTGTTGTTCATGAAGGCGGAGGCGGCGAGCACCCCGATGCCCATGATCGCCAGCGTGATGCGCGGCCGCGTCTCGGCGCTGGAGACCAGCCAGCCGGCCGCCCCCTCCAGCGTGCCGGTGCGCACCAGCGCGCCGGACAGGACGAGCATCGCGGCGATGGTGATGGGGGCGGGGTTCTGGAACACCGACGTGAATTCCTCGCCCTCGACATAGCCGAGGACGAGGAAGGCGACGGCGCCGGCCGTGGCGATGACTTCCGGCGGATAGAGTTCGAGGGCGAAGCCGACGAAGACCAGCGCCACGACCGCAAGGGCGATGAATGCGGAATAATCCGTCAGGAAGGCGTCCATGTAACCCAGTCGATCGTGGTTCAGGAACGCTGATCTGCAGGATCAGACGGGTTTTGCAAGGGGGACGTAGGATCGATGCGCCGTTCAACGCATAGCCAGCCATCCGCCCGGCAGACGGGGGCATGGCCCGCGGCCGCTCCGCCCCGGACGGGGGACGGCTCCGGCGGCCTACGCCGTGCCTTCGGCCTTCTGGGCGCCGAAGGGCAGATCGTCGCGGATCCGGGTCAGCACGCCGACAAAGGCGCGGGCGAAGCCGCGCAGGCGCTCGTCCATCTCCTCGTCGTCGGGAACGCGGATCTCGGTGCCCTCGTCGTTGAGGACGGCGAAGGCGATCCTGTCGCGGCCCTGCGCCCCGACGCGGACCGCGGCGATGCGCGAGGCGTCGTCGAGCGTCCCGTCGGACGGGATGTCGAACAGGAACTCCCCGCCGACGCTGGCCGCCGCCGACTTCACGCAATCGGCGAAATCGATTTCGGTCAGGTCCTGCATGTCGAGCGCCAGTTCGAACTCCACGGCGTTGAAGCTGTCGCCGTCGACGTCCGGCGCGGCAACGCTCTGTTCTGCGATCTGCATGGCACCACCACCCATTCCGGTTCGTCCCCTTCCGCTGATCGTCACGCCGGGACTTGGCCGAACTATGGCGGGCCTCGGCCCGGGCGCTGGACAACCGGCCCGCCTTTGCCGAGATTGGCGCCCGGGCCAGGGTGCTTCGGCCCGGATTCAGGGAGGACGGAATGCAAGGTTTGATGCAGCAGTGGCCGCTGCTTTGTTCGAAGGTGATCGACCACGCCGCGACCTATCATCCGCTTCGCGAGGTGGTGAGCCGCTCGGTCGAGGGGCCGATGCATCGAACCGATTACCGCGAGGTGCGGGCCCGTTCGCTGAAGCTCGCCCAGCGTCTGGACCGCGAGGGCATCCAGCTCGGCGACCGCGTCGCCACGATGGCCTGGAACACCTGGCGCCATCTGGAATGCTGGTACGGCATCGTCGGTATCGGCGCCGTGTATCACACGCTCAATCCCCGCCTGTTCCCCGACCAGATCGCCTGGATCATGAACGACGCCGAAGACCGGATCGTCTTCGCCGACATCACCTTCATGCCGATCCTGGAGGCCATCGCGCCGAAGGTCCCGAGCCTTCAGAAGATCATCGTCCTGACCGACGCGGCGCACATGCCCGAGACCAGGCTCGCCAATGTCGTCGCCTATGAGGACTGGCTCGCCGAGGCCGACGGCGACTTCGCCTGGAAGGAGTTCGACGAGAACACCGCGGCCGGCATGTGCTACACCTCCGGCACGACGGGCAGTCCCAAGGGCGTCCTCTACTCGCACCGCTCCAATCTCCTGCATTCGATGATCGCCCAGCAGCCGGACGCCATGGGCCTGTCGTCGCGCGACCGCGTCCTGCCAATCGTGCCGCTGTTCCATGCCAATGGCTGGGGCCTGGCGTTCTCCTGCCCGATGGCCGGCGCGGCGATGATCATGCCGGGCGCGAAGATGGACGGGGCCTCGGTCTACGAGATCCTGACCACGGAGAAGGTGACCTTCAGCGCCGCCGTGCCGACGGTCTGGCTGATGCTGCTGCAGCATCTGGAGAAGGCCGGCGGCGAACTGCCGGACCTGAAAAAGGTGGTGATCGGCGGGTCCGCCTGTCCGCGGGCCGTCACCCAGAAATTCCAGGAGATCTACGGCGTCCAGGTCATCCATGCCTGGGGCATGACCGAGATGAGCCCGCTCGGCTCCCTGTGCACCATCAAGCCCGAATACCAGGACCTGACCGGCGATGCGCTGCTCGATATCGAGGAGAAGCAGGGCCATCCGCCCTTTGCCGTCGAGATGAAGGTGACCGACGACGAGAATGTCGAGCGGCCCTGGGACGGCAAGACCTTCGGGCGCCTCAAGGTGCGCGGTCCGGCGGTCGCCTCGTCCTACTACAAGGGCACCGGGGCGGAGGCCTTCGACGCGGACGGATGGTTCGATACGGGCGATGTCGCCCATATGGACCAGCACGGCTACATGCAGATCACCGACCGCGCCAAGGACGTCATCAAGTCGGGCGGCGAGTGGATCTCGACCATCGACCTGGAGAACCTCGCCGTCGGGCATCCGGACGTCGCCGAGGCCGCGGTGATCGGCCTCGCCCATCCCAAATGGGACGAGCGGCCGCTGCTGATCATCGTGCGCAAGGAAGGCCGCGACCCGTCGAAGGAGGATATCCTGGGCTATCTGGAGGACAAGATCGCCAAATGGTGGATGCCCGACGACGTGGCCTTCGTCGACGAGATCCCCCATACGGCGACCGGCAAGATCCAGAAGATGACGTTGCGCGACCAGTTCCGCGAATACCGCCTGCCGACGATCTGACGGCCGCCCGGGCGGCCTTCCTGCCGTCCGGGCTTTACTCTATGTTCGCGGACTCCCTGCCAAGGTTCCGCCCATGAACTCGATCTACGGTCGCCTGCCGGTTTCCGGCCATTATCTGCGAAAGCGGCTGCGCTTCCCCGGGCTTGCCCGCGCCATCGCCGCCTTCGCGATCGTGCTCATGGTGGCGGCCGTCGCGATCTACCGTCTCGGCGCGATCGTCCCGCAGGCGTTGATCGGCCTCCTGCTCCTGGTCGCGGGCCTGGCCGGCCTTGCCCTTCTGATTTCCTGCTACGGCCTTCTGCGCGTCTGGTTCTCGGGCGTGACCGGCGGCGGCAAGGTGTTTGCCGGCTTCGTCCTGTCGCTCCTGGCGCTGGCGCCGTTCGGGCTCGGCGCCTATCTGGCCAGCGTCAACCCGCAGGCCAATGCCGCCTATACGGACGGGTTTGCCGCCGGCGCCGGCGCCACCGCTCCGGCGGTTGCGATGCCCGAGCGGCCCGTCTCCACGCTGGTCGCGCCCACGCAGATGCCGAGCGTGGTGCCCGGCCGGCGCTATCTGGCCGAGGCGCCCCGCGTCTTCCAGGCGGTGCGCACGGTCCTGGCCGATCACGGCTGGACGGTGGGCGAGGTGGTGGTCGGCGATCCTGCGCTCGTCGGTGTCGAGCCCGAGCCCGTCTCCGACGATCTCGGCGTCAGCACGGGCATCATCGCGATCCCGACGCCGCGTGCCGGGATCGATGCGGTGGTGGCCGCCGACGACGGGCTCGGTCGCCCCGAGAGCGACCAGTATCGCGTCGCCGCGGTGGCGCGCGACATGCTGTTCGCCTTGCCGAGCGACGTGACCATCCGGTTGATCCAGGAGGGTGCGGAAACCTTCGTCGACCTTCGCGCGATGTCGCGCGCCACCGGGCTGGATCTCGGCCAGAATCGTCGGTTCATCGAGGCGTTCCTCCTCGATCTCGACCTTGCCATGTCGGGGCTGGAGACGCTCGACGCGCCCGGTTGACGCGCGGCGGCCCCGGGGCCGCGGCTGGCATCGAGCCTCAGGGCAGGTTTCGGCGAGGGGAATGGCGTGCGTCCCGTCGCGGGCATCGCGCTCAGGCGGGCGCGTAGGATGCCGCCAGGGTCGGCGGGCCCTCGCAGGCGACGACGCCGCGCGTCACGAGGTCTTCCAGATGGGCCAGTACCGACAGGCCGGCGGCCCCGTGCAGCCGCGGGTCGACGTTCTGGTAGAGTGCCGCGACGATCTCGGGGATGGTGCGGTCGCCGTCGTCGAGGCGCCGGACGATCGCCGTCTCGCGCATCCGGCGATGGGCGACGAGGCCGCGCACGAAGGGGCGCGGCGCCGAAATCACGTCGCCATGGCCCGGCAGATAGAGCCGGTCGTCGCGCTGCAGGAGGCGGTCGAGCGAGGCCATGTAGTCGCGCATTGCCCCGTCCGGCGGCGCGACGATGGTGGTCGACCAGCCCATCACGTGGTCGCCGGACAGAAGCACGCCCTCGTCGCCCACCGCGAAGACCAGATGATTGGCGCAATGGCCCGGCGTGGCTATCGCCGTGGCGGGCAGGCCGCCGAGGGTCAGGGTCTCGCCGTCGGCGAGGATACGGTCGAAGACGAGATCGGTGTCGCCCGCCGCCTCCAGCCGCTGGGCTTCGCCGGCCAGAAGCGGCCGCGCGGCGCGGTGCGGCCCACCGCCGAGGAGTGGCGCGCCGGTGAGGGCCGCGAGTCGCCGCACCAGGCCGGTATGGTCGCGGTGGGTATGGGTGAGGAGGATCGCCTCGACCGGACGGCCGGCGATGGCCACGACCAGCGCATCGAGATGGGCGTCCGCGTCGGGGCCGGGATCGACGACCACGCAGCGTTCGCCGCCGATCAAATAGCTGTTGGTCCCGGCAAAGGTGAAGGCGCTGGGATTGGGGGCCGTCACCCGGCAGATGCCTTGGGCGACGGGGATCAGTCGGCCATAGGCGGGATCGAAGTCTGTCTGGAACTCGGGCATGGTCTGTCCGATCGGGCTTTCTGCGTCTTGCCGCTCTGCGGGGCAGGGGCGCTAGCTGCTTCGTGGGCCCGCAAGCGAACCCGACCAGACCCGCCGCCAGGCGCTGCGTCACGGTATCTTCGGGGGCAAGCCGCAGGTTCCCGGCAGCCATCCCTGCCTGTCGAGCCGGAGCAAGGCAAGACCCGTGGTCTGATGAGAACGGCATGGCGCGGCGGCCGCAGGCGGTCGTTGCAAGAGTGCCAGCCAGAGGCTATAGGACCCGACCATGCGCCTTGGGGCGTCGCCAAGTGGTAAGGCAGCGGCTTTTGGTGCCGCCATTCGCAGGTTCGAATCCTGCCGCCCCAGCCACATTCTCTTAACTCTTTGAAATTGTTGACCGGACGGTCCAGCTGGGGAGGCTTCCTCGCTACTGGGACACACGACTGTGGCACAACCGTGTGACACGGAGTGTGGGAATGGGGATCGCGACAGGTCTCGAACGACGCGGCGCTGTTTATTATTGGCGTAAGCGCTTGCCCGATCGACTCGCACAGCGAATCGGTTTGACACATGTTAAATTGAGCCTTCGAACCAAAGAGGCTCAGGCCGCGCGATATCTCGGCGCATGCTTGAACGCGAAAGCCGCAGATCTGCTCATGACCCAATTGCCGAGCATGACCCGAGAACAGCTCGAAACGATCTTTCGCTCAACGTTCGAGCAGCACAGTCGCAAACTCGCCTTGTTGGCAGACTTTTCCCGCACCGAGGACGGCTTCTCTGCCGATGTTGATATCGCCGAAGAAGTGGCGATGGGCCGAGCCTATTGCCTTTTTGCGAAAAAGGGGCCGAGTGCGACGATCAATGACCAAGACCGGCGACGCTATCGTGAAAAGGGCATGTCCGAGGACGCTATGAGGCATGTCGAAGTTGCCGTTGATCGAATGAAACGGACCGGGGAAGCGCAGCCCTCGGGATTCCGCTTGGCAAAAGCGATCGAGGCGGCTGGCGCGGAGGTCACTGCGGGCACTAGGGTCGCAGCGCAACCGATCTATCTCCGCGCGCTGGGAGAAGCCCTATTGCGCACGAAGGATCGCTACGAGGACGATCCGCTTGATTTCGACGGCCTGATCGCCTCCCTCACCGCTGTGACTCATGGCCAGGAAGGGGAGGGGCGAATTCTGGCCAAGACCGGTCCAGTCCATAGGGACAAGGATTCCGTTAGTCAGGGGGACGGCAAGGGGCACAGTTCCGCGGACAATGCGCCTGCAGGTCCAGTTTTTCCTGCAGTTTCCATGTCGTCCGGCGAAGCGCAGACCGTCCAGGCGGTCGGAGCTAAGCTGATTGCAACGAAGCAGGCCGACAAACTGTGGGATATCAAGACCGCTCGCCAGGCCAACATGATCTTCGACCTTTTCGAACGATTTCTGAAGGAAGAGGCGAGAGTGCTCGCGCTTTCGGATATTAGGCAGCATCACCTCGATGCTTTCGAAGGATTTCTCCGTCAACTTCATAAAGCATACGGAAAAAGCCCCAAGGATCGGACCAGGACGATTGCTGAGTTGCGGCGCGAAAGTGAGCAGCGGCCGGGATCCGAACGCGGTCTTTCCGGGGCGACGCGGAACCGTCATCTGACGTTTTTGGGACAGCTGCTGCGGCGCGCGAAATCAGCGGGGATCGCCATCGATCCACAACTCGACCTGACTGAGTTTCGCGCTCGAAAACTCGGTCGAGGTAGGAACGATCGCTCGGTACCTCTTCTTGATGAAATCGAAACCTTCTTCTGGCAACCGGTGTTCACCGGATGTGCCGGCTGGGACAAAATGGATGTCAAAGGCGAACATGTACTGCATCGTGCCGCCTTCTTCGGTCCACTCCTTGCACACTATCAGGGCATGCGGAGAGAGGAGTATTGTGGCCTCGCAGTCGATGACATCGTCGCCGACAATGGCGGGGCGCCCTATGTCCATGTATGCGTGAATGAATTTCGACGATTGAAGAATGTGCAGTCGATCCGGAATCTCGCCCTTCACCCCGAACTCATCCGTCTGAATTTTCTTGAGTACCTCCGAGCGATTCAGGGTCTAGGATATCGACGCCTGTTTCCGGATTTATACTCGCCTTCGAGCCGGAGCCCCCTCGGAGATCGACTATACGACGAGCTCCTACCTGCTTTACGGCGGAGCGGATTCACTCCCCATCAGATCCGGCATTTTTTCAACAACGACCTGAAGCAGAAGCGCGTTTCCGCCGAGTTTAGAGCTGATCTTATGGGGCATGGCGGAAAGACCGAGACCACGGAACGCTATTGCAACCCGGCCGACATCGACGTCCAGTTTGCTGATTTGACCAAAGTCTCGATTGTAACGGCGCATTTGTCGCCTAGCCCAATCCAACTGGTTCCGTGGGTCAGGCGAAAAGAGATAGCGCCTTGGAGCGCCGCTGCCCGGGCTGCTCGAAACGCCTAGTATTCGACGATGTTGGTGCGGGGCAGCCAAGAATCCCCCCCTCTCCGCCATTCCTAAGCTCGTGTGTGGACGCCCCCCGGAATGCAAGCGGTTTTTAGCTTTGGAATGAGCAATGCGGTCGAGTTCCGTCGTGTGTCCGGCCTCATGATGCGGCTTTCATACGCCGCGG
>NZ_JAZHLI010000044.1:0-39320 GCF_036549475.1 Aurantimonas sp. A2-1-M11
GACGAAAAATATCCCTCGAATTATCCAGCTTACGGCGCTTTGTTGAACCCCAAGTTGGATATCAAGAGGCATGAGCGGGCCGGCGACAAGACCTGCTGCGAGACCTGCGGCGGCTCCGCCCCGTGCACCGAAAAGGAAACCTGCGGCAAGAATGGGTATATAGAAAAAGTGCACGTAGGGCTGCTTCGTGCCACCGGTGAGCCAAACCAAAGCGGCAGATGCCATAATCAACACGAGTATTGCCGCTACGGCCTTCCACGATGAACGAGAAGTGCTGTCCGCGGCAAGCCGGGTGGAAGACAGCCATCCGAGCACCCAAAGGCGTAAACGAGCAACAACGCTAGAACTGCAGATCATGATCAGCGAGCTTTCGGTTCGAATTGGTTATCGCCCGATGTCTGATGCGGGTGCAGCATCATCTTGGCTATCGGATCGGGGCTCGGCAACAGCGGGTCGTTGTAACAAGCTTTTCCGCTCAGATGACCTTGCGGAAATAAATTGGAGGAGGCGAAGCCCTCCAACGAGAATTGGGGCCGAGAGGAAGACGAGCGCAGCAATGTAAGGGCGCCCCACCGATGTATTGTCCTCCTCCTGTGCGGGAAGTGTGCGGCAAGCGCTCGGTGAGCTTTTCGTGCAACGCGGGGGCTGTTCGGCTGCAGTTATCTGAGAGACGTTCAAAGAGAAGCCAACAGCGTCGCCGACCGAAGTTTGGACGATCTCGTGGCGAGCGGGCGCTGTGAAAAAGGCATCGCCCTGCGGAACGCTGACAGGGACAATCAAGCGCTCTTTTGCGTCGTCGCAACTTAGACGGGAGGCTCCGCTATCGGCTAAAGCACGCGCCGTTTCTTTGCTTTTCTCGCCCTCAACGCGGACCAAAGCCAGTGCACAGCTTCCTTCCTCGGATAGCGCGACGACAAGCAGAAAAGGTGCACCGGTTTCTACGCTTATGACTTCGAGGATAGCGGCAATGGCCGTGAGGCCGCGATATCGCCATTGTACTAGCGGCCGCCACAATTTAGGCCGAATACCATTCGGCAGCCATCCGCTCAGTCCTTGCACGTCGATTCGTCGAACATCCATTGAGCGACCAAATGAGATTGAGGGTGACTGCTCTTCTTCAGTGAACAGAACATGCCAGCCGTCCGGTCCTTGGCACCGAAGTTCGTACGGCGTTCCGCCAGCCTGCGACGTTGCGCAGGGTGGGCCCGAAAACGCTCGCTTCTCTTCCGCTGAAGCCGCACGAAGTTCGAATGGAGACAGCCAAATGGAGAGTGCCGCGGCAAGGGTCGGCAACCGAAATGCTGGGACCCAACAGCGTAGAGAGGCGCAGGTTTTGGATGGAAAACACATTCACATTCAACGTCTTGGAGCAAGCACTGAAGCCATTGTTATCTCAGGGGCTATAATAGAGCCTTACTAGTTTTTCGAGCCTTGGCGACAAAGCGCTCATACCGAGGGGGGACTCCCCGCCGTTTAGCAGGTGGGTTTCTGGCTTGGTTGCGGGCAGCATGCGCATGCATGCAACGGCGAGGAGGCGATCTGCGACGGAGCGAGGGTCGCAACTGTGGCTTTCGCGCCGGTCGCCCATTTGCGAAGTTTCGCGGGGAATAAACTTTTTTTTCTTCTCAGTCTCGCATCATGCTGGATCGCGACCTGTGTTGCCCTCTATGGCATCTATGATGCGGACGACTGCTTCTGTCGTCGACCGCCGCGATGCCTCCGACATCGCTTCCAAGCGGCGTACCAAACCCAAGCTCTCCGACGAAATTTGGCCTACGGGATCACTGCTGCTTTCGCCCCCGAGGAGCCGGCCGACCACCGCTTCCATGGTCTTCTTGAGGACAGGGACGGTGATCGGTTTGGCCAGGAAGTCGTTGACGCCGAACTGGGCTGCGCGCTGAACGAGTTCGCGGTCGCCCTGGCCCGTCAGGATGATGAAGGGCGTCTTCTTCGTCGGAGCATACGATCGCACGGCCTTCAGCAGCTGGATTCCGTCCAGCTTGGGCATGTTGATGTCCGAAATGATGATGTGACAGGGTGCCTTCATCATCGTTTGAAGTGCCTCTTCACCATTGACGGCGAAGACGATCTGCTTGATGCCCAGTTGTTCCAGAGCGTCGTGTATCAGCATCCGGCTGCTGCGGTGATTGTCGACGATGAGAACTCTGATCCGGTCTGCGATGCCCATGTGGTCTATCCTTGTGGGATCCCTATTAAAGGGGAATTTTATGAAGGGTTTCTTTCATCCGAATGACCTTTTCGGTTACAGAACATATGGTTGGCTAAACATCATGTAAGAGGGGCAAAACCCCGGGCGGGGATTTGATTTTTTGCTATGCGGTGCTGGCTGGTTCTGATTCAGTCTGGGGATGACAAACCCGCCGACCATTGAATCGCTTACGGCGGCAGAGCTCAGAACGCTGGTAATCGAGCTTTTGGGGCGTGTGGACGATCTGACCCGTATTGTTCTTCAACAGCGCGAAGAGATCGCACGGTTAAAGGGCCTGAAGGGTCGGCCTGACATCAAGCCGCCGTCTGGCCCAAGCGGGATGGAGAAGGCGAGCCGGCCAGCGTCCTCGAAGACGGGCAAGCGGCCGGGCGGGGGTCCGAAGACGGCGCGTCGCACGATCCATGAAGACTGCGTAATCGAGGCGGCGGTGCCCGAAGGGTCGCGTTTCAAGGGCTACGAAGATTTCGTCGTGCAGGATCTGGTAGTGCGGCCGCATGTAACGCGCTATCGGCGCGAGCGCTGGGTGACGTTGGACGGGCGCCAGGTGCTGGCGCCCTTGCCGGTGGGCGTCGGCGGCGGTCATTTCGGCCCCGCCTTGCTCCGCTTCGTGCTGGCGCAATATCATGAGTGCCAGGTTACGATGCCGCGCCTTTTGGTACAGTTGCGCTCGATTGGCATCGACATCTCCAAGCGGCAATTGGTGCGCCTTCTCATCGGGGGCCAGGACAAGTTTGTGGAGGAGGCGCGCGATGTTCTGCGGACCGGCCTCACCACGGCGCCCTGGATCAGCGTCGATGATACGGGAGCACGCCACCGGGGACGCAACGGCGTGTGCACGCAGATCGGCAACGCGCTCTTCACCGCCTTCAGGACTACACAGTCCAAGAGCCGATTGAACTTTCTCGATTGTCTGCGGGCCGGCCATACCGACTATGTGATCAACGCCGAAGCCCTCGCTTATATGGCCGGGCGATCGTTGTCGGGGCCCGTCATCGCGCAACTGGCCGGCCATACGCTTCAGCGCTTCGACGACGAAGCGGCATGGATGACGCATCTGGCGAGCCTGGGGATCGCCGACCTTGCAGTGACGCCCAATCCCGTCGCCATCGCCACGCAGGGAGCCCTTTGGGGCGCCATCAAGGATCATGGCTTTCTGGCCGAGACCGTGGTTCTCAGCGACGATGCCGGTCAGTTCAATGTCGGCCACCATGCACTGTGCTGGATCCACGCGGAACGGCTCGTCCATAAACTGGAGGCCTTCACCGAGAAGGACCGCCGAACCAGGGACACTGTCCGCGCGCTGATCTGGTGGTACTATCGTGATCTCATCGCCTATCGGAGCGCACCGACGCCGCGCCGCAAGGCTGAGTTGAAGGCGCGCTTCGATCGGATCTTCAAGCGCCGGACCGGCTTCGCCACGCTCGACCGCCTCCTGAAACGGCTTCTGGCGACCAAGGACGAATTGCTTGTCGTGCTCGATCGCCCCGACATCCCGCTCCACACCAACGGATCGGAAAACGACATCCGATGCTTCGTGACAAAGCGCAAGATCAGCGGGGGAACCCGAAGCGATAGCGGACGCGACTGCCGCGATGCGTTCCTGAGCCTGCTCAAAACCTGTAACAAACTCGGCATCGGGTTCTGGGACTATCTTGGCGAAAGGCTCGCCGTACCCGATCACATCGTCGTCGTCCCGCTCCCCGACATCATCCGGGCCAAAAGCGCTCCAGCCTGACCGCCCGGGGTTTTGCCCCTGTTACAACATCATCCCGTTAGCAGGCTGCTGGAAAAGCCGCTGGCCGAAGGGCTTTGAGCGTCTTTCACCGTCTTCGAAGGGATTCGGCGAACCGTCACGACCTGCTGGCCGGGGCATGCCTGACATTCTCCGACGGTCATGCCGAGCCGTGGCGGCGCTGCGTATCATCGTGCCCCTGTCCGACCGCCCGCGCCCGTTGAGAGATTGACCGAGCAAAATCGAGATGACAGGAAAGTCAAAGCTAGCAGCGACAAGGTTCAACCCGCCGATCACGATCGCCAGCATGTTGTTGAAGTCGTGGGCGATGCCTCCGGTGAGCTGACCCACAGCCTCCATCTTCTGCATCTGCCGGATCTGGTCTTCGGCCTTGAGACGCTCCTGGACGGCGTCGCTGATCCGCTGCTCCAATGTCTGATTGAGCTCGCGCAGTTCAGTACTCGCCTGTTCCGCGGCGTTACGCGCCTCGAGTAGCTCGCGCTCGTACCGTCGGCGGTCGGAGGCATTGAAGATGGTCATGCGGATGAACCGCACTCCGCCGGACTCGTCGCGCCGCTCGACTGCATTGACGAGGACAGGCAAGGTGGTGCCATCCGCACGAACGAGGTCGCGTGCCACCTCGTTGAAGAAGCCTTGCATCCTCAACAGCGGGGCGAAGTGCGTCTCATAATAAATCTTGCCCGCAATGTTCAGGAGATCCTGGAACCGTCACCCGGCCAGTTGGTCGCGCTCATTCCCCAGCCACACTCGTCGGGCTCGAGACCAGCGGCGGAGATCCAGGGGGAATCGGCGTCGGAGACGTCCAGGACGTAGACCTCGGCGGCGAGAGGGTTGGTCGTGTAGGCGCATTCCAGGATGCCCTCGATATCATCGAGGCCGGGCCTTCGACGAAGAACAAGCAGGGTTTGCCTCACAAACAATGCGGCGGAGCGAGCGCTCAGGGGCCTGGCCCTGGGCCGCCGCTCATGGACCTTCGCCGGCTCCGATCGCGGCGCGGACCGCTGCGCCTTCATGCTGACGCTGATCATGACGGCCAAGTTGAACGATATCGACCCGCAGGCCTGGCTCGCCGACGTCCTCGCCCGCATCGCTGAAACCCCGCAGAACCGGCTTGGAGAACTGCTGCCCTGGAACCGGTCCGCCGAAAGCATGCCACAACAGGCGGCGGCCTGAGCTATGGCCGCAATCTCCCATGTTCATACGATCCAACGGGCCGCCGAAATCCTCGGCCGAAACGAAGAGCTCTTATGGGAGCTATCCGACCAGCTCGAACCCGAAGAGGGCGTCATATGGATCATCGATACCGATGATCGCCAAACGCTCGCCTTCACCGAGGCCGGTATCGACGCGCTTCGTGACATCATCGCCGATCAGATCAAAGGCGCAGCAAAGACTACGTGAAATCGAGCCTGCGGCCTACAGCGTATGCGTACGATAGGCCCGTGTGCGCGAATGTTAGTGTCTCGCGCATTATCCGGGCTTTCCGAACGATGCTCTTCAGCGCAATGCGTCGTTTTCGCACCAAGACTTGCTTGCTGCGTCGGACCTGGTCTCCGTCGTTGCCGGAAATTCCTTCTGTGGATTTTCGTACCTCGCCAGAGGTCAACGAGAACCTCTTCCACCCAGACTGGCAGCGCTGGTCCGCAGGATAGATCCAGCAGAACGCGATAGTCGTGCCCGGGACCTTCCGCTTCCCGTAATGTTCCGGTGAAACTGTACCGGAGGCCCTCGAAGGCGAGTGGCATCGGCGCCGGGTCGCAAAGCGGCAGCGTTGTCGCCTTCAAGACCCCGCCGAGCTCGAAGTCTCGGCTGCAAAAGCGGTTGAGGGTGTCGAGCAGCTCGACCTTCTCGTCCTCGTCGCCGCTGCCGACGCTGAGGATTTCATTCACGCGGCGGTAGAGGGTCCGAACCAACGGCTGGTCCGTGATCGCCACGTTCCCGGCCTGCCACTTCTGCAAAAACTCGACTTCGGCCCGGTTGATATGGCCGTCGGCCGCCACGCCGCGGGGGAGACCGATCTGCTCTTCGATCTGTCGGCACTGATCCGCTCTCCGTCGATGCGGTTGTTCAAATCCATATGTCCACCTCATGTTCGGCCGCTTCGTGCCCGTGCGTGTCAGGCTCGCGATCGCAGTCGTCACGGACTCCGGCGCATGCGGCGAGCATAATTGCCGGGCATTGACCATGCAGTTGATGTCAGCGAGACGATGCACGCCAACGATGACGGCGGACGCTCCTGCGCTGACCAGCTCCATTGCGGCGCGGCCGACACGGGCATGGGTGTCCCGTTGGTGCAGGACCCGACGCTAATTGAACTCTGTGAACAGCGATCGGATTTCCGCTTTCGACGCTTTGGCTCTAAGAAGGAGCTCGAGCAGGCCGGCGGCCTTAAATTTATGGAGCCAACCGGCCGATATGACGCCTTTATCCCGTAGATCGGTTTCCGAACCAGCGTAAGCATAAGTGTCGAGCAAAAGGGAACCATTTCCGGTTCGGCTGGTGATTACCACTGGGAGGCGCTCAGCGATAAAGGCAACGGAGGGAACAAGCCTCTCGGGAAGATGGCCGCCGCCCATCGCATCAAGAACAAGTCCGCGGTAATGGCCCTCATCACGACCGTCAGCGACCGCTTCTAAGAGCCATCCGGTGTCGCCGACGGATGTCGAAACCAGTGCGACAGGAACCGGCCCTTCGAGTAATGGTCCCTTCAGCAGCCTACCTGCAGCCAAAATAGGTTGTCTGTTCGGAAGCGAATAGATCAGCGTTCGTCCTTCGATCACGGCCCCCACGGGCCCGGAAGCAGGGCTGGAGAAGGCATCTAACCGGTGACTATTTGCCTTCAGAACCGTACTGGCAGCGTGAATCGTGTCGTTGATCACGACGAGCACTCCAAGGTGCAGCGCCGACTGTTGTGCGGCTATTGACGAAGCGACGCGAACGGCCGCAAGGATGTTGCCGGGGCCATCCGGTGAAGCAAGTCGGGGATTGCGCATTGCTCCGGTCACAATCACCGGAATATTGAGATCGGTCAGCAGCAGGTCGAGCAGGAAAGAAGTCTCTTCGATCGTATCCGTGCCCTGAGTAACGACGATACCGTCCCACCTGCCGGCTGCAGCATCTCCACGAATTCGCTGGGACAGATCTACGACTGCGCCGATAGTAATGTTCGGGCTGGCAACGATCGAGAATGTTTCGGCATCAACCGTCGCGACTTGATCCAGACCATCGACAGCGGCGATCAGGGCTTCTCCCGTTAGGCCGGGAACGGCTCCCTGAGGCCCAGGAACCATGGCAATGGTGCCGCCGAGCGCATAAACCTTAATCTGTTTCCCGCCGGCACTTGAATACATACTTTTCTCGCTTCGTCCGACTTCGGATCATTGATTGGAAATGTCAGGCGAGCACGTCGGACCAGGCGAGGCTGGGCCAAGGCCCGACTAATTGCCGCTGGTTTTCCGGCGCTTTCTGTGGCCACCGGCCAATCCCATGGAGCGACTACTGCTGCCGGCCGCCCCAGCCTTCACTATCGTTCCACCTATCAAAAGCCGAAGCTTCGCGGCAGTGTCGTCGCGATTGAAGGGACCGCCAGGATAATCAGTCCGGAAATCAACAAGGGAAGAATGAACCATATCAGATACCGATTCGCTTCCATTGGTTTCGCATTGATCATCCTGGCTGCCGTGTAGATACCGACCGCCAATGGCGGGGTCATCGAACCGACAATTAGGTTCACAATCAGCACGACACCGTAGACGAGTGGGTCCAAGCCAAGGGACATTGCCACCGGCAGGAAAATGGGCGTCGTGATGATAATGATTGCCATAGTCTCCATGAAAATCCCGAGAACTAGAAAGAACGCCTGAATCATCAGTATCGACAGGATCGGCGAATCCGTGACGCTTTGCATCCAGGACGCGACAGCTGTCGGCACCTGATTAATCGTGATTACCCATGCGAGCGCCGAAGACGTGGCTATTATCACGAGGATGACCGAACTGGTCAGAACGGTTTTGACTAGAACGTCAGCGAGCTTGGGTAGCGTCGCTTCTCTGTAGAGAATCGTGCTCAGGAAGAGCGCGTAAGCGGCTCCGACTGCTGCCGCCTCCGTCGCTGTGAATAGGCCACCGAGGATGCCGCCAAGAATGATGATCGGCAGAAGGAGAGGAGGCGCCGCCACAAGAAAGGAAGCACCGACCTCTTTCCAGACGATTTTGTCGACGGCCCCGTATCCCATCCTTTTGGCGAGCAGGATCGAGGTGACGGCGAGCAATACGGCTGCGAGTATACCCGGCACGATGCTCGCTAGGAACAGCGCTCCTATCGAAACACCGCCAATCAACCCGAATATTATCAGCGGGACGCTGGGCGGGATGAGGATGCCGAGACCGCCGGAGGCGGCCATGACCGCCGTTGCATAGCCTTTGGAATAGCCCGTCCGAACCATTTCCGGGCCCATTACGCTTCCGACCGCAGCAATTGTCGCGACTCCGGAGCCGGATACTGCACCGAAAAAGGCCGAGGCACCGACGTTGGCAACCGCGAGACCTCCGGGGAGGGCACGAAGAAAGGAGTTGGCAAAGCGCATCAATCGAGGCGTGCTGCCGAGTTCCATCAGGTAGCCGACCAGGATGAACAGCGGCAAAGCCAACATTGGAAAGGAGTTAACCCCAGCGATGGACCTCTGAATGAGGATATCGGCCCCGAAGCGGCCGTCGTAAACGAGGTAAGAGAGGACTGCCATCGCGATGGCGAATGCCACGGGTACTGAGATAATAAGGAAAAGGACGAGGGTCGATCCCAGAAGCACGATCGGCATGAGCTAGCTCCTCCGTGCATCGAGGGCAGAATGCTCTGCCTGGTCGTCGTGAACGGTCAGAAAAATCAGTGTCTGAACAAGGATGATGGCGAACGCGATCGGGACGCAAAGATAGGCGAGTCCGGTAGCCACGCCGAGGGAGATCGAGGTTCTCGCCATCGAGGCGGATGCGTATCCCCATCCTGCGTAGATCGCCCAGCCGGAGAATCCGAGCATCAGGACATCGACCGCTGTCAGCAACGTCCGTCTGATGCGAACTCCCACGATGTCGAGCATGAAGTCGATCGAAATGTGACTACGTCGCCCCCACGCGAGCGCGCTGCCCAAAAACGTCAAGTAGACGAGGAGAAACCGGCAGAGTTCTTCGACCCAAAAGAGGGGCGTGTCCCATACGTATCGAAGAGCCACCTGACCGGCGAGCAGGCAGGCGAAAAGCACAATGATCGCAGAACAGACGACACAGAGGATCTTGTCCAGGACCGGAGCGATCCCTCCAACGAACTTCATGACTTCCTCCCCTTGGAAAACGCAAAAAGCCCCGCATCCTTCGCTTGGATGCGGGGCTCTCCGTCACTCCGTGCCGCTGTCGCGGATCTGTCGGGCCAATTCCATGAGGTCCGGACCGATTTTGGACTCCCACCCAGACCAGACTTTTTCCGTAGCCGAGCGGAATGCTTCCTTATCGACTTCGTTGACCTGCATTCCGTTCGCTTTCAAGTCTTCGAGCAGTGCTTCGTCGCCTTCGGCAATCATCTGCCGTTCGCGGGTCTTTGCATTGTCGAATGCCTGCTGAATGGCCGTCTGCGTCTCAGCATCCAGGCCGTCCCACCAAGCCTTCGGGACGACCACCGGAGCGGCGTTCCAGATATGGCCGGACAGGCTGAGATAGTCCTGAACATTCGCGAAACTTGCCTTCTCGATCAGTGCGAGCGGATTTTCCTGACCGTCTACGACACCCTGCTGCAGGGCGGCGTAGAGTTCGGTGAAAGGCATGGCAACGGCACTCGCGTCCAACGCGGCGAACATATCGAGCCGAATCGGCGACTCCGCCGTTCGGAAGCGCAGTCCCTCCAAGTCGCTCGGCTCCGTGAGAGGACGCTTGCTGTTGGTAAAATGCCGAAAGCCGTTTTCCCAGTAGGTGAGAACCTTGAAGCCTTGCTCCTCTGCCTCCTCTGCAATGAGGTCGCCGAATTCGCCATCGACCGCGTCATAGGCAGCCTGCCTCGATGGAAAAAGGAACGGAAGCTCCTCGACCCCGAATACCGGCGAATATGCCTGCAGGATTGAGATGCCCTGAACCACCTGTCCCTCAAGGACACCTGACCGCATCTGGTCGATGGTCTCCATCTCGCCGCCGAGCACGCCGTCGTTGAAGACCTGGACGTCGAGGTCGAGGTTCTCGCGAGCGTTGAGTTCGTCCGCAACCTCCTGAAGGACGATTCCGCTGGGATGGTCGGCAGGCGCGACGTTGGCGATCTTCATGGTGACGGCCGAAGCCCCTCCCGCCATGAGAGCAAGTGCGATCGCGGCAATGCCGGTAGATTTAACCATTGTACGCATCATGTCGTTTCTCTCCCTTTTGGTGATTGCTTCAGTCGCCTCGGACGGTGTTCACAAGGCTCTTCATTCCTGAGGCTAGGAAGAAGCGGTCGCTGCTGATGACGATGACATTCACCCCGTGGCCAACCCAACGATCGAAGTCATCCCTGACTCCCTTCGGGTCACTTTCGAAGGATGCGGCCATTACACCGACTCCCTTCGACACGGCGCGTCGAGCAAGATCCTCCAGACGACCTTGG
The DNA here is from genome assembly GCF_036549475.1 of Aurantimonas sp. A2-1-M11. Taxonomy (NCBI): domain Bacteria; kingdom Pseudomonadati; phylum Pseudomonadota; class Alphaproteobacteria; order Hyphomicrobiales; family Aurantimonadaceae; genus Aurantimonas; species Aurantimonas sp. A2-1-M11. The sequence continues at coordinate 10,599 of NZ_JAZHLI010000044.1, forward strand.
ACGTCGGGATGTCCATATTCGCCTTCGTACCCAAGAGCTTGGGCAAGATCGAATGGTCCCAGTGTGACAAAGTTGATGCCGGGCACGCTGACGATATCGTCGAAATTCTCGACGCCTTCAGGTGTCTCGATCAGGGCCGAAACAAAGACATTCTCACGCGTCCACCCCAGATAGCCCCTCCAGTCGTCGACCCCGTGTCCCGTTCCGCGGGTACAGGGGCAAGCTCCGCGTTTACCTTTGGGACCGTAGCTCGCAGCCTCGACGATCGATCTGGCCTGATCGGCAGTCGAAACATTTGGAACAAGCACTCCCATCGCACCCGCATCGAGCACCTTGAAAATGTTCGTGCTGGTGTGATCGGGGACGCGGACGACTGGCACGCCACCGTTGGCCTCGACGGCGCGGATCATTTCCACAGCGCCTTCGATGCCGAAGGAGCCGTGCTCCATATCGATGATGATGAAGTCGAAGCCCGCCCGGGTCGCCAATTCGCAAAATTCCGGGCTTTTCATCTGAGCCCAAGTGCCGATCACAGGCTGGCCCTGGAGCTTACGTTTCAGCACGACATTGTCACCGCGCATGTTGGTTTCCTCCCCGCGCATCAGTGGTGCGCATGTCCTTGAATTGACATTTCAGTGACATTGCAGTTTATCGGTGGGGGCTGTCAAGGGAGCGCGATACCGTGACTTTCACGAACGGGCGGATGCGATGGATACGGCGACCCAATCAGAACGGAAGACGAAGCTGGCGAGGGATGAAGCGTACGCGAAGGTCAAGGCCACCCTGTTCCAAGACGACGATCCGGATCGGGTCTATTCGGAACGAACCTTATCGAAGCGCTTAGGACTCGGCCTTGCGTCGGTCCGTTCGGCAATCGGCCGTCTGCAAATAGAGGGGATGATCGTAGTACTGCCTCACGCGGGCTTTCTCCTCAAGCCCATGACGATGCGGTCCATTTCGGATTTTTATGAGGTTCGCGGGATCGTGGAGTCCCACGTCGTGGCTGCTCTGACGGGGCGGTTAGATGCTCAGAGGATCGCATCGCTAGAAGAGATACTTGACGAGCAGTCGATCTGCGCGGCAGCAGGCGACGGGAAGGCTTTTCATCGCTTGGACATGCAGTTTCATGCGACGATGGCCAAACTGCACGGCAACGATGAGATCGTCCGGATTCTTGAACGCCTGGAAGACCGGATGCATAGGTTATCGGTAGGGCTGCATGGAAGACATCCAGAGAGGCTGCAACCCCTTGTCGATCAGCATAAAGAGATACTGAAGGAGATTGCCACCGGCGATGCGGAGATATCGGCTCGCAAGCTACGTGATCACATCGGATGGGGCCATTCGATGCTGTTGAGCAACGACAGCAAACGCCAGATCATCCCTTAAATATTTTGCGCAATTTTAGTGCAGTGAAGCAGATAAATTGCAGGTTTCGGAGCGGGGTCATAATAAAAATTGGCGATGTTTTCTTCTGCGATAGATACCGATCGACGGCGTCGCCGCTGACCTAACTGGAATCAAGTCCGCTTATGCAATCAACTCTGCAGGCATGTGGGTATTCTCCCGGCTGGTTCCTCAACCCAATGCGCAGCCCTCTCAGATGCGCTGCATCGCTCTCGATTATTGTGTTCCTGCCTTACGATGTCACCGCCATGGTTACGGTCGCACCAAGCGGCCGCGGTCCCCGATCTAGGCGTGTCGCCCCGATGCCTGCAATCCGCGGAGAGCCCTATGAACGATGATCTCGCCGGCATTCTCGTCGTCTCTGTCGAGCAGGCCGTCGCCGCTCCCTACGTGTCGGGACGGTTGGCCGATGCGGGCGCGCGGGTCCTGAAGATCGAGCGGCCGGAGGGCGATTTCGCCCGCGGCTACGACAGCCTCGTCCACGGCGAGAGCGCCTATTTCGTCTGGCTGAACCGCGGCAAGGAATCGGTCCGGATGGATCTGAAGGACCCGGCCGACCGCGAGCGCCTGGCGGTGCTGATCGGCGAGGCCGACGTGTTCATCCAGAACCTGGCGCCCGGCGTCATTGCGCGGCTGGGCTTCGACATGGCGGAATTGCGGAAGCGCTTTCCCCGGCTGATCACCTGCGCGATTTCCGGCTACGGCGACGACGGGCCCTTCGCGCATCTGAAGGCCTACGACCTGCTGGTCCAGGCCGAGACGGGCCTGTCCTCGGTGACCGGCAATGCCGAGGGACCCGCCCGCGTCGGCGTCTCGGTCTGCGACATCGCGGCCGGCATGACGGCGCTGTCGTCGATCATGCAGGCGCTGTTCGTGCGCGAGCGCACCGGCCAGGGCCGGCATATCTCGCTGTCGCTGTTCCACGCGCTGTCGGACTGGATGAACGTGCCGTATCTGCAATATGTCTATGGCGGCAAGACACCGCCGCGCAACGGGCTCAGCCATCCGACCATCGCGCCCTACGGGGCGTTCGACTGCGCCGACGGGCGCGCGATCCTGTTCTCGATCCAGAACGAGCGCGAATGGGGCAATCTGTGCGCGAAAGCGCTCGATTTGCCCGATCTCGCGACCGACGAACGCTTTTCCTCCAACAATGCGCGAGTTGCAAACCGGCCGGCGCTGGAGGCGATCATCCAGGACGTCTTCTCGCGCTACGCCCGCGACGCCATGGCCGAGCGGCTGGAGGCGGCGAAGATCGCCTATGGCCGGCTGTCGACCATGGAGGATGTCCGGCACCACGCCCAGAACCGCACGGTGACGGTGGAGACCCCCACCGGCCCGGTGACGATGCTGGCGCCGGGCTTCGTGGTCGATGGCAAGCTGCCGCAATTCGGCCGGGTGCCGGCGCTCGGCGAGGACACCGAGCGGGTCCTAGCCGAATTCGGCCTCGCCGGACATTCCTACGGCAGATTTTAGTCAGTTCAGTACCGACCTTGATCCGCCGATCGGTTGATCGAGTGGTCATGTCCGCCGCAATCAAAACTTTGACGAGGATCCTTCTAGAATGGTCGAAGGCTCCATTCAGCCCTCGGGTATCTGAGCCCTATGCAGTTCGAGGATCAACATGCCCGCCAGACGGTCAAAGAAATCGCCTGAGTCCGTCCGACCCAAGGGGACCACTCCAGATCGGCGTTCAAAATTGCCCGCCGGATGACATGGTTGGGTTGTGGAAAGGGTCCGATAACATCGGCTTATCGGACCCTCCAAACTCGCCGACTTACTCGGTACCAAGAAAGCGAACGATAATGAAATTTCGTTCGTTTCTGGAACCGACCCGTCGAAACCGTGTCCCATCCTCCAAGGAAAGTGGGGAAGGGCCCCGCGATCTGATGGAACACTCGCCGTTCCACTGAATATGGCTAGCAGCAGTGCCCCTCACCGGCGACATTTCAATTTGCCGGAGGCATCAGTTGGCTAAGTCTCCCGGGGGATACCATACATGATGCCGCCCGATGCGCATTTGCTCGCAGGGCTGGTCGATCCTGTACCACTCCGTCCTCGCTGACCGCCGCCTTTTCGATTTCCCGAGACGGCAAAACATGGATTATCGAACCGTGTGCGCATGCCTCGTCGCCCCGGCACCTTCGCCTGCACCCTGGCGCTGACATTCTGGCTGCCCCGCGCTGCGCATTTGATCGGCAACCGAACGACTAGGCAAATGGCGTCCTCGCGATCCCCACCGAAGAAAGAATGTGGGCTTTCATGATCGCCTCCGCCCAATGGGCATCTCCCCGGGAAAGAGCCGCGACGATTTCCCGGTGGTCGCTGCAGCTTCGCCGAATCTGCTCCGGCGAGAACTTACGGTAGGTCCGCATGATCAGCGCGAGATCGATCATTGGAGTCGCGACGCTTAGCAGGTGCTCGTTTCCCGACATCTCGAGAAGGCGGACGTGAAACTCGGTATTTGCCTTCGAGAAGGCCTTGAGGAAATCGGTTTCCGGGATGCCGAGCAGCCCTTCCATGTAGGTGCACATATTCTCAAGGCTGCGAATGTCGGCAGGAGTTCCTCTTCTCGCAGCAAGAGAACAGCCGTAGCTCTCGAGGACGGCACGGGTGCCGAACAGCCCTGCAACTTTGTCACCGTTCCATGATGCAACGGTCGCGCTGGAGCGAGCCTTGGTGATGGCAAACCCCTCGGCAGCCAGTCGCCGGATGGCCTCACGTACCGGCGTTCGGCTGAGCCCCGACAGCCGTGCTAATTCTTCCTCCGCGAGTCGAGAGCCCTCGGGGAAGCGGTTGGTAATAATACCATTCCGAATAAATTGGTAGGCTTCATCCGCAGCGCCCCAGTGACCTCTTTCCGTCATAAATCAAATTCCTGTATACAAATATTTGCTTTTCAGCGATTTTTCTGTCTTTATACCACGCGATTGTATCCCTAACCCGAGTTTATCCGTGATGACTAGTCTCAAGAACATTCTCGCCGAGCCCAGCTGCGTTGTCGCGCCGGGAATATACGACATGATCTCGACCCACCTCGCGATCGCCGCCAAGGCCAGAATACTCTACATGACCGGATACGGGACCGTGGCCTCGCATCTGGGCATCCCGGACGCGGGGCTGGCGTCGTTCCGGGACATGATCGACCGCGTCACCGTGATGGGCCGCGCCGCGAGGGAGGCAGGCATTCCGCTCGTCGCCGATGGCGACACCGGGTATGGTGGTCTCCTTAACGTGGACATGACAGTCAAGGAGTATGAGCGGGCCGGTGCGTCGGCTATCCAACTCGAAGATCAGGTATTTCCCAAAAAGTGCGGCCACACGCCCAACCGGCCGGTCGTTCCGAAGCAGGAGATGGCCGACAAGATCCGGGTCGCTGTCGAGGCGCGCCGGAGCGACGACTTCCTCATCATCGCCCGGACGGACGCGCGTTCCGAGCAGGGGCTCGACGAAGCGATGGACCGCATGGCCGCCTATGACGACGCGGGTGCGGACATCCTGTTCGTCGAATCGCCGGAGAGCGAAGACGAACTGCGCCTGATCGGCGAGCGGTTCCCGCACAAGCCGCTGGTCGCGAACATGGTCGAGGGGGGGCGAACCCCGGTTCTCGATGCCACACGCCTCGGCGAACTCGGCTTCAGCCTCGCCATCTTCCCGGCCATCGGCTTTCTGTCCACGGCAAAGGCGCTGGAGCGCGCCTATAGCGACCTCGTCGCCACGGGTGCGTCGTCCGGCAAGGACGATCTCTACAGCTTCGAACAGTTCAACCGGATGATCGGATTTGAGCGGGTTTGGGAATTCGACAAACGGCACGCCCGCGCTTGAGGAGGCAGAGCGGGCTGACGCAAATTTCAATGGGAGGAATGACAATGACAATGACGAAGATTGTGGCCCTGGCGACCGGACTTGGCTTGGTGTTTGCCGGATGCGTTTCCGCGCAGACCGTGACTCTCGCGTCCACAGTGCCGGACAACGGTGTTAACAAGGTTGTAGTTGAAGCGTTGAAGGAGGAGCTGTCGAATGCTGCTCCCGACATGACGCTCGATATCTTCCTGGACGGGACGCTGGGCGGCGAGAACGAATTGATCGACCTCGTGCGCATCGGAGAGACCCAGCTCCACATGGGCGTCATACACGCGTCAGAGTATTTCCCCGAGCTCGACGCGACGCTCGTTCCCTACCTTCTGCCAGACTACGAGAGCGTCAAGCGGTTCCTAGAAGGGCCGATTGGCGAAAAGATGAAAACCGCCCTGGAGGAAAAGGGTAACGCCAAATTTCTCGGCACTTATTACCAGGGTGCGCGCTGGGCGACATCTAACAAGGCGTTCACAACGCTGCCTGAGTTGAACGGGATCAAAATCCGGATGCCGGAAATCCCATTGTGGATCGACATCTGGTCGGGCATGGGGGCCGTGACGACTCCGATGCCATCGCCGGAGGTCTTCTCTGCTCTCCAGACGGGCGTCATCGACGCTCAGGAGAACATGCTCAGCAATATCTATGGGCGAAAGATCTACGAGGTCCAGGATTACCTCATCGCGACGAGGCACCAGCAGAGCTACGTCACCGTGATGGCCAATCTCGATTTCTGGAATGATCTTGATGAGCCGCAGCAGCAGGCGCTGCAGACGGCAGTCGACGCGGCCACGAAAGCCGGAAGCGATGCGGCGGTGGACGAAAACGAGCGGATCATCGGGCTAATCGAGGACGCTGGCGTCGAGGTGGTGGAGCCAAAACCGGAGTTCAGGGAGAAGGCGCTGCCTATCATCAGGACGGCGGCCGATAAGGTTCTGGCCCCGGGCGTTTACGAAGCTGCGATCGAGGCCGTCGACGGAACGAGCGCCGCGTCGGGAACCAGTTCGACTAGCGGTAAAGGGGACGCGGCGGACGCTGCGAAATGAATACGGTCACGACCGTGGTGACGAGGGCGGCTGATGCCCTCGTCACCTTCTGCTTCGCTGGCTTCTTTCTCGCGGTTCTCGCTCAGATCGCCTATCGATACCTCGGCATAAACCTTGTTTTCAGCGAAGAACTGGCGCGGCTGCTAAACCTCTATGTCGTGTTTCTCGGTCTCGTTATAGTAACGGTCCGCCACGGACACATTCGGATCGACTTGCTGGATCGCCTTTTGGGGCGGAACCGCCTAACCGACATCCTCTACCGGTTCCAGTTACTCGCGGCCTTCGTTTTCCTGTGCGCAATGACCTTGGGCGCCTACAGGCTTATGGTCGCAAACTGGCCCTATCCGCTGGCCACGATGCCCTGGGTAAGCCAGGGTACAATCTATCTGGCGCCGTTCATCGGCGGTGCAGCGGCAACTGTCATCACGGCGGTCAACTTTTTGACCCCGGGCCGATCCGACCTCAACTACAATTCTGACTCCATGGAGGCCTGATCCATGTTTCCGGGCTTTCTCTCCATGGTCGCGCTGATCGTTCTTCTTGTTCTGGGCGTCGGTGCCGGATTCGCTCTCGGGCTCGCCGGCCTTGGCTATTTCGCGGTGACACGGGGCATTCTCGAGATACCATACTCTATCGTCACGCAGCGGCTCGTCGCTGGCGTCGATTCCTTTCCTCTCCTCGCGATCCCATTGTTCATCTTCGTCGGCCATCTGATGAATGATTCCGGCTCGACCACGCGGCTCTTCAACTTTGCCAACGCACTGGTGGGGCACGTCAAGGGCGGGCTCGCGCAGGTCAACATCGTCGCCAGCATGCTTTTTGCAGGCATGTCTGGCTCGGGGGTCGCGGATGCTGCAGGCCTCGGCGCCATGGAAGTACGCGCAATGCGCGAAGCGGGCTATGACGACAAGACTACCATCGGCGTGACTGTCGGCAGCTCGCTTATCGGCCCGATCATCCCGCCAAGCATTCCTGCCATCCTCTATGCTGTGCTTGCGGGCGTCAGTGCCAGCGACATGCTCCTTGCCGGTCTCGTCCCCGGCGTCTTGATGGCGCTGGCCCTCATGGTGCTCGCCGCAATTTTCGCACGGACCCGCGGGCTTCCTTCCGGACAATTTCCCGGTATCAGAGCCCTTGGGAAAGCATTTCTGGGTGCATTCGCGCCGCTCCTCACGCCGGTCATCCTGCTTTCGGGCATATTCGCGGGGGTCTTCACTGCGACTGAAGCGGCGGCGGTGGCCGGGCTGTGGGCATTTCTCGTCGCTACAATTTTCTACCGCAGCCTTGGATTTCAGGCGGTGATCGGCGTTCTCAGGAGGACGGCGTATGATACCGCAGTCATCTTCTTCATCCTGGGCTGCTCGTCGCTTTTCGCCTGGATCCTGACGCGGGCTCGCGTTCCCGACACGCTGGCGGCTTGGCTTTCCGGTGTGACGCAAAGCCCGACGCTGATGATGGTTATGATGATCGTCTTCCTGCTGTTCATCGGCTGCTTCATGGCCGTGTCAGTCGCGATCAACGTTCTGACGCCGATCCTTGTACCGATCGCCGTTGCATTTGGCTTCGACCCGGTTCATTTCGGCGTGGTTTTCATCATGATCCTCGTCATCGGCGAGGCGACGCCACCGTTCGGCATGGTTCTTTTCGTTATGACGAAGGTTGCTGGGGTAAGCTACGAGAACGTCGCCACAGCATCGCTTCCCTGGCTGGGCGCCATCCTACTCGTTGTCCTTCTGGTCGCGGCGCTACCTCCGCTTGCACTGTGGCTACCAGCTCTTCTCGGGTAGGAGCCGCCCAATGCTGTGGAGACAGCAATGCTGTTAACGGAAAGTTTTGCTTTGAGAACAGATCCCTCCGATTCAAGGCCAGCACGACGGGCAATTGTAACGGGAGCAAGCAAGGGCATCGGCAGGGCCATAGCCGCCGATCTAGCAAATCGCGGGTACCTGGTGATTGCTGCGGCGCGGAGCGCCGACCTACTCGACACCTTGGCGCGAGATCGCGACGGAGCGGAGGGCGGCGTCGTCATCCATCCCTGCGATTTGCGAGAAATGGATGCGGCACAGGCTTGCGTGGACGCCGCCCTGGCCACGTTCGGCGGGCTGGATCTCATCGTCCATTCGGCCGGAGCTACTAAGCGCGGCGACTTCTTCTCCCTCACGCCCGAAGATTTCGTCGACGGGTTCGCGCTGAAGTTCCACGCAGCGGTCAATATGGCGCGAGCGGCTTGGCCGCATCTGAGGGCGAGCGGGCACGGCCATATCATCAACGTCATCGGAGTGGGCGGGTGGACCCCTTCTGCCGATTTCACCATCGGCGGGCCGGTCAACAGCGCACTGATGAACTTCACGAAAGCAATGGCGGACCGGGGACTGGGGGAAGGAGTGCGGGTCAATGGCATCAACCCTGGTCCCATCGAAACCGACCGACTTCGAGCCCGCTTTGCCGTCGCCCAGGCAGAGAGCGGCCTGTCCGAAGCCGCGATCCGCGAGCAAATGTTGGTCCATGAGAGAGTGACACGGTTCGGGCGTCCCAACGAAATCGCGACTCTGGTCGCTTTCCTCGATTCCGCCGACGGCGCCTATTTCCACGGCGCGCTAATTGATCTCGATGGAGGTGCCAGAAAAGGTATTTAAGCCCGCTCCACTGTTTGGGTGCGCAAACCGAATTCTATCGAGTCCGTCGCCGTTTTGCATCGGCGGGAATGACCGAGGTTTCGGTTCCCCTGAACACGCTTGCTGCAGCGAGTATGTGGGCGCGCATGACGCCCTCCGCCCATTGTCCGTCGCGCATTTTGAGAGCTTCCACAAGGGACCTGTGATCCGCCAAGCTGCGGGAGACGTCGCCCTCGCTGAACGCGCCGTAGGAGCGGACGAGAAAGCCGACGTCCATCAGATTTAGGGCCAATCCCGTTAGGCGTCTGTTGCCGGCTATACGCAAAATCTCGGCGTGGTACGCCTTGTTGAATTCGGACATCGCGGGGAGGGCGTCAGACTGGGAGCGCTGTGTGCGCTCCATGGCGTCGCATATGCTGGAGAGCCGCTCGACATCGTCATCGCTCGCGTTCTGAGCGGCGAGCCTGGCTCCCATGCTCTCCAGATTCGCCCGAACCTCAAAAATTTCTCGAACGTCGCGGCGCGACCAACCCTTTACGAGTGCACCGGCATGCGGCGTAAATTCGACGAAGCCATCGCTGGCGAGTTTCTGCAAGGCCTCTCGGACCGGCGTCCGGCTGACATTCATCTGTTCGGCGAGCGCCCCCTCGGTCAAGCGCTCCGAAACAGCGTAGGCACCGGCGATAATGCCTTTCCGGATCTCCAGATAAACTCGGTCGGCTGCTGTCGATTTCGTTCTGTCGCGTCTGCCTGTCATATCGCTATCCAACTCTATTGTATGCAATTTCCTCCCAAAACCCGCAGAAAACCTGTTTTATTGACATATTGCATACCATTGGTAAGGTGGGGTTGGAAATTCGATCGGGCAAAAAATTTTTTGCTCAAGCCGATTTCTCAAGTCGAATAATAAAACTGGGAGGACAAGATCAATGAATTTTCCTCGTACGCCTCGCACCGTGTTATCGACGCTTCTGACTGGCGCCTTGGCGCTCGGCGCTTCAAGTCTTGCTTTTCCTAGTATTGCGTCTGCGCAAGAAAGTCCGGCGTTTACGGATGCCTGCTCGGTTGACCGCCTGACGCTGGTCAACCCCTTCAACCCAGGCGGTTCGTCCGACCGGATGGCGCGGGCGATTGCTGCCTTCCTGCCCCACGAGATTGGAGACACCCCGGTGACGGTCGTCAACAAGCCGGGCGGATCCGGTGCGCTGGGCCATTCCTGGTTCCGGCAGCAACCCGATGATGGCAGCTTCGCCCTGGTCTCTCCGGTCAATCCTTACCTGATCAGCAATATTCTGCGCGGTCAGGGGAATCTTGAATGGGACGATTTCGCATTCGTGAACGGCCAATGGCAAGATTACTACGTCCTTATGGTCCCGAAAGAACAACCGTTCCAGACCGCTCAGGAACTGGTCGACTTTATCAAAGAGAATCCCGGCGAGGCGAGCTCCGCCATTATCGTCGGGGACGGAGGGCATCTTTCGACCGTGATCATGCTCGAACGGCTCGGGCTTCCCGCCGACGCGGTGAACTTCATTACTTATGACGGTGGCGGCCCGATGAGGACCGCGCTAGCGGGCGATCAGGTTACCTTTTCGGTCATATCGGGCTTGGGCAGCGACGTGATCAAGGATGAGGTAAGGCCCTTGGCTGTTTTTAGGACCGAGCCCGCAGAAATGTGGGATGCGCCGCTCATCAACGACGTCCTTGCCGACTACGACGTCGAGATTCCGGTGCTCGCTGCGGATCTGCGAACCTTCGCAGTTCGTGCGAGTTTCAAGGAGAAGAATCCCGAGTGCTACGAGGCGCTCGTCGGCGCCTACAGGCGGATGCTCGAGCGTGATGACTTTAAGAAGTTCATCGCTTCTAGCCAGATCGATGGGATGTGGATGGGGCCGGAAGCGACCCAAAAGTCCCTCGACGAAAGCTTCGAAATTTTCGAGCAGAATATCGACAGCCTCACGCAATAGTCAACTCCTTTTCGGCGCCGGTAAATACACGCCGCCGGCGCCGATCCACTTGAGGAGAAAGACGATGTCAATCGTAAGACTGCGTTTCGAGGGCCCGTGGGGTAGTTGCCTATTACTTATCGGATTTGCATCCTTTTCGATTTGGTATTTTCTGGATGCAAGATCTGTATCTTCGGAGGTCGAGAACCTACTTTTGATCGGTCCGGCCAGCGCTCTGTCCTTAGTTCTCTGCGTCGCCATCTTGGTCCGTGAGGTGCCGAAACTGCGGATGACTGCTGCTCCGGCGGCGCCGAGGGGTGACGAAGCAAAGAGCTTTCGCGAGCGCTACGGCGTCGTCGCTGCGATCATTGCGCTCGTAGTCTACGTAGTCTTGATGCCGTGGCTAGGTTTCGACGTCGGGACGTTCCTGTTCATTGCGGCGAGCATGCTGATCCAAGGAGAGCGTCGATGGTGGGCCATTCTGTCCTTTGCCGCAATCATGGCTGTCCTGACGGTCTATTCGATGGAGAGCATCTTGTCCGTTCCAGTGCCCAGCTTGCTCTTTTAGTGATTTTACTATGATTGATTTCGCAGCAGCCAGCGAGGCATTTACTCTCCTCTTCTCTTCCGGGATAGAGCCATGGGTCATGGTTCCGCTCGGCCTAATCATCGGCCTTGTGTTTGGCATTCTTCCTGGTCTGTCGGTGCCGATCGCAATGGCAGTATTCCTGCCGTTCACGCTTTACTTGGACTTCCTGCCCGCCATCCTGTTCCTGACCTCAATCTTCACCGGCGGAGGGTTCGGCGGTTCCGTGCCGGCGATATTGATCAACGTTCCTGGCACGACAGCAGCCATCGCAACCTGCTTCGACGGCTATCCTATGGCGCGGCAAGGCCGGCATAACGAAGCGCTCGGACTGGCGCTTGCGGCATCCACCGTGGGCACCACGTTCGGTTACGTCTATCTTCTTCTGCTCATCGAGCCTTTGTCTAGATTTGTCCTGCAACTCGGTGCCCCCGAACTCTTCATGATCGCGCTATGGGGGCTGACGCTGATCGCAGCCCTGTCGGAGGGTTTTTTCTGGCGTGGCATTCTCGCAGGCGCCCTCGGCCTCTTGATCGGCACGATTGGAATGAGCTCGCTAGGCATCACTCGTGGAACCCTTGGCTCCATATATTTACTCGATGGCATTGAGACCACGGCGGCCTTGATCGGCCTGTTCGCTGCATCAGAACTCTTCGCGCTGGTTAAGAGCGACTACATCGTCGCGGACGCCGGCGCGCGAAACGTCAAGCTGAAGGAGATCGCCGGTGGCTTCTTCGGGGCATTCCGCAATATGGGTTTAATCCTGCGCGGTTCGATGATCGGTGCGCTCATCGGCACCGTCCCTGGTATCGGCTCGACTGTTTCCAATCTTGTTTCCTATACCACAGCGAAAAATTCAGATCCCGATAAGGCTTCCTACGGCAAGGGCAATCCGAAAGGAGTGATCGCAGCGGAATCGGCGAATTCGAGTTCGGAGGGAGGATCGATGATCACGCTTCTCGCTCTCGGAATCCCCGGCGGCGCCGGCACCGCCATCATGCTCGGCGCGTTTGCTATGCACAACGTCACTGGCGGCCCTCGCTTCATCTCCGACAACAAGGAGATCGTCTACGCCATTATCGGCGGCAATCTCATACAGGCGATCCTACTTGCGATCATGGGACTTCTGTTCCTCAGGATCGCTGTGCTCATCGTGAGGGTGCCGTTGCGCTTCCTCGTGCCCGCGGTCACCGCGCTTGCCATTCTCGGCTCTTATGCGCTCACCAGCAGCATGGCGGGTCCGGTCACGTTGACGGCGGGCGCTGTGCTCGGCGTGATCATGAGCCGCTACAACTATCCCGTAGTCGCCATGGTGATCGGCCTTCTACTCGGCCGCATGATGGAGGGTAATCTCCTGCGCACCTGGCAGCTCGGAAACGGAGACCTGACCATTTTCTTTGAGCGCCCGATCGCGTTGGGGATACTCGCCATCATGGTTATGACCTTGGCTCTTCCCTTCATTCGCTCAAGGTTTGGGCGGAAGAGCGCTGAGCGGGCCGCCAGCCGGCTGAATTCGGAGATGTGACCATGCCTCGGAGCCTTTTTGACAAGCTTTGGGAAAGCCATCGAATACTGGATCGCCCGGACGGTGCGAGCCTTCTTTACGTGGACCGGCATCTTGTCCACGATGGAACTTCCCAGGCTTTCGATATGCTCGAGCGGGAGGGATTGGCGTTGCGCCGGCCCGACCTGACGCTTGGCCTTGCCGATCATTACGTGTCGACCGGTTCCAGTGCTGCGCAGCGCCGGCCGGAATATGACCGGATGACGGAAGTTCTCGGTGCAAACGCACGTCGCTGGGGCTTTGAGTCTTTCGGCCAAGGCAATCCCAATCAGGGCATTGTGCATGTGGTCGGTCCGGAAATGGGCTTCACCCTTCCCGGCGCCCTGCTCGTCTGCGGCGATAGCCACACCGCCACCCATGGTGCGCTCGGTGCTCTTGCGTTCGGTATCGGGGCGAGCGAGGTTGCACATGTTCTCGCCACCCAGACTCTCTGGCAGCAAAAGCCGAAAAGCATGCGCGTGCGCGTTGAGGGCGTCTTGGGGCGCGGCGTGGTCGCCAAGGATGTGATTTTAGCGCTCATCGGAAACATCGGTGCGGGCGGCGGAACGGGGCATGTCATCGAATATGCGGGAGATGCGATCCGCAGCCTGTCGATGGAGGGCCGGCTGACGGTCTGCAACATGTCGATCGAAGCAGGCGCACGAGCCGGCATGATCGCGCCCGACGAGCTGACCTTTTCCTGGCTGAAAGGGCGGCATTTCGCACCGCAGGGCGCTTTGTGGGAGCGAGCTGTCGAGGAATGGCGGGCGCTGGCAAGCGAGGTGGGCGCCGGCTTCGACCGGGAGGTCGTTCTCGATGCGGGGGAGATTGCGCCGATGGTCACCTGGGGCACTTCGCCCCAGGACGTGTTGCCCATCACCGGGCGCGTGCCCGATCCGGCGGGTATCGAGGATGCGGATCGGCGCCGGGAGATTGAGGATGCTCTGCGCTACATGGGGCTTGCCGCCGGCAGGCCTCTGTCGGGCATTCCCGTCGACCGCGTCTTCATCGGCTCCTGCACCAATGGTCGAATAGAGGACCTGAGAGCCGCAGCGGATGTGGCGCGTGGCCGCCAAGCTAAGATTCCTGCCTTTGTCGTGCCGGGATCTGGGCTGGTCAAAGCGCAAGCCGAGGCCGAGGGGCTCGACCGGATCTTCACAGAGGCAGGTTTTGAGTGGTCCGGACCTGGATGCTCGATGTGCGTTGCGATGAACGGCGACTTGGTGCCGCCGGGAGAACGCTGTGCCTCGACCTCGAACCGGAATTTCGCTGGCCGGCAGGGCAGGGGAAGCCGGACCCATCTCCTCAGCCCGGCGATGGCCGCTGCGGCGGCGGTCGAGGGCCGTCTTGCCGACGCACGTCAATTCTAAAGGACGTCATTTAATGCAAGCCTTCGATCGTCACCGGGGCATCGTCGCCCCGCTCCCCCAGAGCAATGTCGACACCGACCAGATCGCCCCGGCACGCTACCTGCACCGGCCTCGAGAGGAGGGCTACGGGGACGTGCTCTTCACCGATCTTCGCGTCCGGCCGGACGGAACGCTCGATCCCGACTTCATCCTGAACCGGCCTGGCTATGCGTCAGCGTCGATCCTCGTCACGCGGGGCAATTTCGGTTGCGGATCCTCGCGAGAGCACGCGGTATGGGCCTTGGTCGACCACGGCATCCGTGTGGTGGTCGCTCCGAGTTTCGGCGACATATTCTACAACAACGCCATGCAGAACGGACTCCTCGCCGTGAGGTTGGAAGAGGCCAAGGTCGAAAGGCTCCTCGCCATTTCTTTGCAGCACCCAGAAACCGTGCTCGACGTCGATCTGCAGACCCAGACCGTGGTGTCCAACGGCCTTACCTTCACATTCGATATCGATGCACATCGCAAGGAATCACTTCTGCACGGCCTGTCGGAGACGACGATGACGCTCCGCAGTGCGGAGACCATCAAGCTTTTTGAAAAACATCACATAGAGAGCCAGCCTTGGCTGGATGCACCGCATCACGCTTGAACCCCAAGGAGAAGACCATGAAAAATTCATCCCTGAAGCAGTCCCTTGCGAGCAAGGACTATGTTGTCGCCCCAGGCGTATACGACATGATCTCCGCACTCATCGCCGACCGAATGGATTTCAAGGCACTCTACGTCACGGGCTACGGCACCGTCGCGTCCTATCTCGGGCTGCCGGACGCCGGGCTTGCGACATATCGCGACATGCTCGAACGGGTGCAACGGATCGCCAGCATGACGAAGACGCCGGTCATCGCCGATGCCGATACTGGTTATGGAGGACTCCTTAACGTCCGGCACACGGTGCGGGGTTACGAGGAGGCGGGTGTGGCTGCGATCCAGATTGAGGATCAGGAATTTCCGAAGAAGTGCGGCCATACTCCTGATCGCCGCGTCATCCCCATCAACGATATGGTCAAGAAGATCAGGGTCGCTTGCGACAGCCGGTCGAGCGAGGATTTCCTGATCATCGCCCGAACCGATGCCCGGACCAGTCTTGGACTCGACGAGGCGATCCGACGCGGCGAGGCTTATGCCGACGCCGGAGCCGACGTTATTTTCATCGAATCTCCCGAAAGTGAGGCCGAGATGGCCGAGGTCGCCCGCCGGATCGACAAGCCGCTTCTGGCGAACATGGCGAATGGCGGAAGCACGCCAATTCTTCCGGCTTCGCAACTGGCGGAAATGGGCTATGCAATCTCCATCTTTCCCGGCGCCGGGTTCCTTTCGACCGCTGCCTCTCTAGACAACGCCTATCGCGACCTTCTCGATAACGGCGAAACGACCGCACGCACGCCGCTCTACAGCTTCAGCGACTTCAATCAGCTGATTGGCTTTCAGGAAGTATGGGACTTCGAGAAGCGCTACGCGTCCTGACGGGACACGACCTGCTCGGCGTCAGGGCTGACCAGCGCGGCGGAAAAGGCGTGGTCGGGTTTTGACGTAGAAGCGAGATCGTCGAAAGAGAAGAACCGATTAGCGGCTGGTCGGGCATTCTCGTGGCAGCAGCTCCGGAGGAGCCAATTACAAGGGGAAGGACTTAGTCCTACTGCGTCATAAACCTGGCAGGATTCGGTTTGGCGGATATTTCGTTGCACAATAGGGACATCGCTCGAGACTTCGCGCGAGTGCGCTTGTGAGGCGTCTTCGCAGGGTCGCGATCGAGTTCGGCACGTGCCGTTCGGGTCGCAGTGGCGGCGCTGCGGGATCGACGACCTCCGGGAACGCCAGGCGTCGGGCGTTTGGTTGGGGCGAGTGCTGAGGGGGGGGAAACCTCGCCCATTCGGCGATCAGGAATCCGTATGCTGCGATGCAGAGCGTTGCATGGTGGTGAAAGCCCCGCCAGCCGCGGCCCTCGTAGTGGCCGAGCCCAAGCTCCTGCTTGAGCTCGAGATAGTCGCGCTCGATCCGCCACCGCATCTTGGTGAGTTGCACCATCCGATCGAAGGCGATGCTCTCTGGGAAGGTCGACAACCAGTATTTGCTCGGCTCGTCCTCGCTGTGGGGTCATTCGATCAACAGCCATTCCTCGGGACGGGGCTCGCTGCGATTGTGATCGCGGTGCGCCGGTCGCACGCGCATACGGGCGAAGCGAGACGCGAGCGGCTCTTCGCAGCCCTCCCGCCACGTAATCTCGATCCAGGCCTCGTCGGGCAAGCCGAGCGCCAGCGTCTTGGCTGATACGGGCTGGTGCTCGCGATCGCGGCGGATCCGCTTTGGCGGTCGGCCGCGGCCAGACCAGACACGCGGCGACGGCGGGGGATTGTCCCGCGTCCACAACGATGTCTGCGGCAGGATGCCTGCCGCGTTAGTCAACCCGAGCGTGGTGACACCGGAACGCAGCTTCGTGTCGGCGCCATATCCGGCATCCATCAGGACGACGCCTCGCGGCAAGCCCGCGTCGCAGGCGGCGATGATCTGATCGAGAGCGATCATCGGCTTGGTCTTGAAGCTGACGTCTTCCGGAACGCCAACTCTCTGCCGGCGCGCGGGATCGTCGGCCCAGTCCTGCGGCAGATAGAGACGATAGGCGACTGGAAGGCTCGCTGCGTCGTTTGCGATCGACAGCGAGACGGCGACCTGACAGTTGTCCTGCTTGCCGAGTTGGCCGGAATACTGGCGCGCCACGCCGACAGAATGCCTGCCTTTCTTTGGAAAGCTGGTGTCGTCGATGATCCAGGCCTCGATCGGCCCGCTGCCCTCGACCGCGGGCGTGACCATCGCGGCAACCTTGGCAAGGACCGTTTCGTCCGACCAGGGCGATTGCCCGACGAAATGAAGCAGTGACTGGTGTTGTGCGGCGACGCGTGACGGCGCAGTGATCGCTGCCATCGGCTCCACGCTCTTGCGTTCAGCCGGCAGCAACAGGCCGGTGCAGTAGTCTCGAAGCGGCCCGGCGCGATCCGCGTGACCGATCACGCCCACCAGTTCCTCGACGAATGACAGGAAACGCGCTTCACTGCTCGCATCAAATATCTGCGACATGCGTGTGGCTCCTAATCCATCAACACCACACGATCCTATGTCGTCGCTCGATTCCGAGGAACGCGACTTTCTGACTCAGTAAGATTAGTAACCGGATTCCATTCTCCGCGTACGCTCGTTTCCTCGTTTCCTTCTTCGATGCAATATTCGCAAAGAATCTCATCAGCCGTTCGTAGGGACATAGGGGGCAGTAACCGATTGCATCGATCGCACCTGGATTCGACATCGTCGCTGTCGCCGAAATCCCGCCGGCACTCGGTGCCGTGGTACCGGCCCCGTTCCATCGGATCGCCATCCTTATCTCGCATGATCACTTCGTCCCCATCCTCGTCCGTAGTGATGACAATGGAGGTCCGCTTGTCCCAGCCGTCTTCCCAAGTTTGTCGGATCATTGCCTGCCATTCGGGGATCTCGTTGTAGCCGTCCAGGGACGGGTCGAGCGTGACTTCCCCAAAGAACACACCTCTCTCGATATTCGGCTCGCCGACGGTCAGGAAGCAGTCCCAAACCGCCCTGACGCCGCCCCCCGGAAGCAAGGCACAGCGTTCGATTGACCGAAAGAAACGGTCTCAGAATGCCGTCTTTAGAGAGACATCCTTCGATTTCGTCTTTCGGCTCTTTGAGAAACGCGTCATACGCAAGCTGAAGATCTTCTTCCAAATCGTCGCTAACAATTATTGAAGGGTGCATTTCGGCTTCCTTCCGATTTTTCAATATTAGCAGCATCGAAACTTTCGATCTGCCATGTTTGATTGCGAACTTTGGATGATCGTCGCTTCGTGATCTCGTCAAAGTTCGGATGAATAATGAGGAGAGCCCATATCCTCCGTCGCTTTTAATAAAAATGAGTCTTTCAATTTATATTAGATTACGGACAACCTTTACTACGGACCAACGGCTGTGGCGCATCCGGGCTTATGCTGCACGAGTATCCGAAAGGCGATCAGCGATCACGCTGGTCGCCCAGCTATGGACTTGATGTCCAATCTCAAGTAAGGGGCGGCTGCCCTCGAATTTGCCGGTCATTTCTTTGTAACAACCAACAAGTTCATCAAGGCTGCGATCGTCGTTCAGGTGAAGAGCCACGTCGTGCCAGCCCTGTCCGACATGATGAAAATCGTTGCGATTAAGCCGGATAGCGTCGGGCATGCGCACTACGACAGCAAGAATACCGGGGGGTTGCGTGCAGCTGAAGAACCAGGTTCCGCCATCTGTTCCAGCCAAGGTCAGCTGTTCGACACGGTAAGCGAAGAGCTTCGGCTCCGTAGGATGAGTGTCGTCAAAAATTTTCAATTCTTGTCTCCGTAGATGAGGGAGCTTCACGTGGAGCTCTGAGGTTTCGTGTTTGCTTCGCCATGAGGGCCCATGAATGAGGCTGCGAGCTCGACACTGCGAACGGTTTCGATTTCCGGCGCGGCTGGGTCGCAGAACGATGTCGCCTTGGTTGAGTGTCGTCTGTGAGTTCACGCTCTCGAGCGCAGGGCCTAAAGCCGCCGCAGAAGCGGCTTTGCTTAAGTCAATCACCGCCGATTCACGGGCAATGACAGCCTAGGAAAGGCGGAATCGCCGAGGAGCAGGATGTCCCCCCACTGCGACAGCCTGTCGATCGACTCGAACGCCGAGTCGGGGTTGGGATCGCACAAATAGTTGCCGATGAAGTGCTCAATTGGGATGGGCAACCTTCCTTCTGACTGCAGCCGCTCTAACGCACTGCAAATTTCATCGTCGACCTCTTCAGGTGGGTACATGTGCGGGTCCCACTCGTAAGCAACGATGCCCGGGAGTTTCTCCAGCTCGTCAATCGACATGCCTCGCATGGCGCCCGGCACGACGAGGAAGTCGGCTTCGTGGATGTCGGATCCGTCAAGGCGAATGCCGCGGCCGAAGACCGCGCTGTTCCAAAGCCGCTCTGCGATGGCCTCGTCGACGTCTGCAGTATTGTGGAACGTCAGGGGCCCGGTGTCGCTGACCCCACTCGTGTCGATGACCGCCGTATGTCGACGGATGGAGATGATGCAATTAGTCTGGTCGGCGATCGGTTTTCTCGGAGCTGCGGTACTGTTGCTGCACATCAGACAGTCTCCTGCATGTAGCTTTCGGCATCGACAGCGGAATCGACCTCATGAGCCGAACATCGCCTGACATTGATCGTATCGAGGCCGCCAACTTCATGCATCGGGTTGTCATTCGAGAGAATCGTTCCGCCCCCATGAGTGCGGCACGAAGTCTCAACTCGCTTCGAAAGCGAAATCCTGGGATCACACATTCCCGAAGCGTTTCTCTCCGCTGTGTTCGACCGTTCCGTTCCCTTCACGCTGCAGGAAACTCGGGATCTTGAGGTTCCGAGGAGGGTTCGGTGTCTCCGCGGAAGGCGAGTGGAACGCGCTGGAGGACCGGTTCTGCTCAAGAATCGACCTCCGAGTATTCGGCATTGAAGAAGTCGAACTAGAAACCTCGTTCCGTGTATCTCCGGCCTTCTCTCGCTCATCGGTGTGGTGATTGGCGATCGCTTCTTCCAGATCGATCTGTGTCGGCAGCATGACGTCTGCCGCATGCACACTGTTCGCGTTCACATCCGCACGATCGACGGCACTGGCCGCGGGCCGCACCTTCGGTACTTCGAACGAGGATACCGGCACGGTATCTGCCGGGGCAGGGGGCGAGGGCCTGGATCGTGACTCGCTTGCACGTTCGTCGCTCGCAGTCTGAGAAGATATGCTCATTGATGCCGTGGGACTGGAACCAGCGTTCGCTCGCTCACTGCGATTATCGACTGCACTCTGCGTGATCGCCTTCATTTCCGTGCTGACCGCAATGATCCGTGCACGCAGCTGCTCATTCTCGCGCTGCAGGTGATCGCATCTGGATTCAGCGGAGCTGGCTGCACTCTTCGCCTCCGCCAGGTCCCTCTCGAGCGACTCGTTCTCGTCGGCGAGGGCACTGGCGCGTCGCAACATGACATTCACCGCGCTGGCGTGAGCATCCTCGAGCGTCTTCTGTGTCGAGCGAACCAAGTCAAAAGCGATTGCCCGAACGCTCTCCGGCAGGTCCGCGCCGGTCCGTTCCAGCGCGTCGCGCTCGGCGCGGACCTCGTTGCGCAGCTCGAGAACCTTGGTCTTGCTGCCCCCCGTCCGCTGCAGCAGCCTGTCCGCGGACGGCTCCAGACCAATCTTTTCCAACTTATCCATCTCGTCCGCGATCTGCGTCTTCGTCACCATCATTTCGTCTCCACACAGCGTTTCTAGCCATCACATATTATGATTTCGCGTAAAGCGCAACTCTGATAGCGATGTCGGCGACGATCGGCTATTTGTCGATCGACCATTATGGAGGCAGCAATGTTCTTTTTCTTTCAGGATCCGGATCTTTCGGCGTTGCAAACGCCGGAAATGAAGGCGTTCACCGCGGCGCTCGATGAGGTGCGCAGGCAGTATCCCGCCATGCCTGTCGGAATGCTCTATACACTCCTGACTGCCGCCAATGTCTCAAGCTCGGATGAAATGCGGGGCGTTGATCTTCGAGATTTATCCCAGACGCTCGCTTTGCCTTATTCGACTGTTGCGAGGCACTCGGATGCTCTCGGCCATGGAGTTGCCAAGCGAGGAGGGCTGGGTCTCATCGAGAAAGATGTCATACCCGGGCAAAAGAAGCACAAAGCCCTCAAGATCAGCCCTGCCGGGAAGGCGCTTCTCAGCGCAATCCATCTCGCTATGCGTGTGGAGATGCGAAATCCGGCGCACTGACCGCGGTGCTGGCGATTTATCTTCACCTACCAAACAATGCCCTGCCGGAGCGGTGGCTGCATGGCATTGTGGGCCTTCTGGTCGTCGACCGCGTTTGTCGGCAGATCACCAAGTCGGCCGCGATTTGCCCGGAGTTTTGCGCGAAGTGGCGGCGAATCGAGGAGAAGTCCTGTTCGCCCGATTCGGCGGCCTGCGATCGCCAACATCCCGCTCGTGGTTGTCTCACTGCGCAGATCCAGAAACAGCGGGCGCGCATTTGAGAGAGCGTCATCCAATCCCAGATCGACGAGAGCGGGCCGGAGCGCCTTTCGACGGAAGTCCTTGAACTGACGGCCGGTCCAGCCGAGCTCTTCGGCAAGCTCGTGAAGGGGGATTGTCATTCGCACCCATCCGCCGAGGTCAGCTGTCGTTCGCCTGGCTATGATTCGCCGACCGAGTGAGGCGTAGAGGGGCATCGTCCAACGGGTTCTCGCGTACATCGCGGTACCGAGCTCGATCCGGAAAAACGGAGTAACTCTTCTGCGGTCAAGCCGGAAGCTCGCTACAATTTCCGACCGGGCCTCTTCACCGATGCGCCATCTCATCAGGGGCGGGTTTCCCTCAATCCGGGGAGGTTCCGCGAATATACTATGCGGAGCATCTTGCTCTGCCGCCGCAATGATCTCGGTAATCTCGCGGAGCGCTCTCGTGCCGCCCCGGCGGAATCCATCGCGCGGTAAGTACGATACCGGCACGGTACGCATACCGTACGCCTCCTCCTTCCGGGCATTCTCCACCTCCTCAAGAAAAGCCAGCCAACAGACCGCGGTGGCGCGAGCCGGCATGGAAGGGAGCCGCATGAGGGTAAGCAATTTTAACGGAACCGGGATGAATGCTGCGGTGGGGCCACCGGGATCCAGGACTTTCGTGCCATCGGGAGAGAAGCGCTGGGCCAGTCGTAACGCGGGGGACTGCGGATATGGCATTTCGGCTACCGGGGTTGTAACGCCCTGCAGCTCTAGATTGCCTTCAGCGCAGAGGATACGGATAGATATTGAAAGGTTACAGTGATGATGCGTAGGGCGCAACAAAGTCGGTAGAAGGGAAAGACGCTTGAGGGGAGATCTGCTGAACCTGCGGGCGGTGGCGGTTTGCGATCGAATGCTTTCGGATGTCGAGCTTGTGGGCCCTAAAGGCGGTGGCGATCATGCTGCGATGAATGCCGCCTCGATCCAACTGGCAAGGGTCCGGCGGGTCATCTCCATCATCTGCGGAGAGAACGCTGCCGGGCGCGTTCTTGTCGGGTCAACGCTGCGTGTTCGGCGGGGGCTGCAGATGGCATGGCTTCCCCCGGTGAACGCCGATTTCGTCCACTATGGAGCTTTGCGAGGGCTGGATTTTGCCAAGAACCACGCTGCGGCGATTTCCATCGGACGCCAAGAACTATCGCCGACGGTCACAAGCGATCTTGCTGCTGCGCTTGGCTACGATGACGCCGATCCCTCCGAAAGTTTGGACAAAGATGGTGAGACCGTTCGTGCGACGGAGAGGCGAATCTTGCGTATGCGTGACGGCCGCGATGTCTTCATGGACGTGCCCGTAATGGCGGGCCGTTGGGAGCGCCAGGTGCAGTCGCAATACCGGGAAGAGGAACTGAGGCAGTTCGCGGGTCGCCTGCGGCCGGTGTTCAGGGGAGGGATACCGCCAGTATGGTACGCCATGACTCAGGCTCCCCCGGGCGAGTTCATTTGGGACGAGTTGGTAGCGTCGACTGATCTTACCTTGGCGGACGTTGATGGCTCGGACTTGCCCCGGAATCTTTTTGAGATCGCCCGCCGCGGCGGCGGACTGCTGTCCCCGGAACTGGCTCTCGAAGACTGTCCGGATTTATGTGCCCTCGAGATGATGGTCCAGATTTTCACCATTGATGGCATTGATCTGCGAACCGGTATCGAAGCCGACCAGATTCGCGATCACTGGAGCAAACTCAACTGGCGCGATGGTCTCGGGACGTGGCATTTTGCCTGGGCCTCTCCGTGGCTTGATGATCCCGCAGCTGCAGCGAAGCTCGCGCTCAAGCGTGCACGTTACGACGTTCGTGAAGTCGCCACTCTTCGCAGGGTGCGTCCGATCGGCGAAAAGAAAGCTTGGGACGAGGTTGATAAGACTGCTGGATCGCTGATGAGCCGCCACGAGATGGAGAGCAATTGGAGAGACGAGTACCGTGGCGGTATTCTATCTTCCGCTTCAGGTGGCTTTGTCGGCGTCGGCGAGATCGGCCTCGAGCGACGCGTCCGACGGCACGGGATCGAGATCAGGCACTCTCTGGAAGCTCTGTTGGCGGCGCGATCGACCCGGAACGCCGAGGCTGACCAAAACACTCCGATCGCGTGATGCCAAGACGGCCCTCGACCGGCCTGATGACCGACGAGATCGCGATGAACTGCATCGCGAACGCCGGCGGTCCGATCCGGATCGACTACGTCTGTCTCGACACCAGGCTTGGCCATCGCTGCCTTTCGGCGGTGGCCGGGCTCAGCGCCCACGGCGTGGTGGCGATCCCCCACGGGGCTCTGCTCGACACCGACGCCTTCGTCCATGCCGTCGACAAGGAGCCGGTCCATTGACCGTCCAGCAGAAGGTGACCGGGTCGTTCGGGAAGTGAAGCGCTACCTGCTTGGCGTCATGCGACCTTATCTGCGAACTTCGTCACCATAGATGCCGTGCTTGGACGGCAACGGATGGGAGTGTGGATGAAGCGCAGGATAGACGACTACGCCATTATCGGGGATTGCCAGACGGCGGCACTCGTTTCTCGAAATGGCTCGATCGACTGGCTCTGTCTGCCGAGGTTCGATTCGGCGTCGGTCTTCACCTCACTGCTCGGCAGTGACGAGGACGGCCGCTGGTCGATCGCGCCGGTGAACGATCGCTTCGACGCGACGCGCTCT
The DNA here is from genome assembly GCF_036549475.1 of Aurantimonas sp. A2-1-M11. Taxonomy (NCBI): domain Bacteria; kingdom Pseudomonadati; phylum Pseudomonadota; class Alphaproteobacteria; order Hyphomicrobiales; family Aurantimonadaceae; genus Aurantimonas; species Aurantimonas sp. A2-1-M11. The sequence continues at coordinate 34,757 of NZ_JAZHLI010000044.1, forward strand.
TATCGCGACGGCACGCTGATCCTGGAAACGACGTTCCGGACGGCGTCCGGTTCGGCGGTGCTCATCGATTTCATGCCGCCCCGCGACGGTCTCTCCAGTCTCGTTCGCATCCTGGTCGGGCTTGAGGGAACCGTCGAGTTCGCCTTCGATCTCGTCATGCGCTTCGACTACGGCCGGGCGATCCCATGGGTCAACTGGATCGACCCACGCACGATGACCGCGATCGCGGGCCCCGACGCCCTGGTGCTTTGAAGTCCGGTCGAACTGCACGGCGAGGACATGCACACGAAAGGTACGTTCCATGTCGAGGCGGGCCAGCGGGTCGCGTTCACACTCGCCCATCAGTCATCGCACTTGCCGCCGTTCGATGGAACGGACCCGGAAAAAGGCCTGATCGATACGGAGCGCTTCTGGCGAGATTTTTCCGATCGCTGTCCCGATGTCGGCGCATGGAACGAAGAGGTGAAGCGCTCCCTGATAACCCTGAAGGCGCTGACCTACGCCCCGACAGGCGGGATCGTCGCGGCCGCCACCACTTCGCTCCCGGAGACGATGGGAGGCGAACGAAACTGGGATTATCGCTACTGCTGGCTCCGTGACGCTACGCTGACCCTGATGGCCTTCATGGACCTCGGCTATTACGAGGAGGCCGATGCATGGCGCTCGTGGCTGATGCGTGCCGTAGCCGGCGATCCGGCTCAGATGCAAATCATGTACGGCGTCGCGGGCGAACGACATCTCCTGGAATGGCAGGTGCCCTGGCTCGACGGCTTTCGCGGATCACGACCCGTGCGGGTCGGCAACGCGGCTGCCGAGCAGTTCCAGATCGACGTCTATGGCGAGGTGGCCGACATGCTGCTCCAGGCGCGGTCGGGTGGCCTTGCCCCGCATCCGCGATCGGCTGCCATAGGCCGCGTGATCATGCCGTTCCTCGAAAAGGTCTGGCGACGGCCGGACGAAGGAATCTGGGAGGTCAGGGGAGACCGACGGCACTTCGTCCACTCGAAGGTCATGGCCTGGGTCGCCTTCGACCGGTCCGCCAAGATGGCCGCTGAAACGGAGGGCGGGGAGACCCTGTCTGATCGGTGGAGACGCATCGCCGATGAGATTCATGCGGACGTCATCGAGAACGGGTTCGACCGCGATCTCAATTCCTTCGTTCAGTCATACGGTTCGAAGTCGCTCGATGCGAGCCTTCTCCACATCCCGATGACCGGCTTTCTGCCCGCCGACGACCCAAGGGTCGTCGGCACCGTCGAGGCCATCGAGAAGCGGCTGATTCACGACGGCTTCGTCCTTCGATACGATACCGGCGAGACGGACGACGGTCTTTCCGGCGTGGAAGGCGCCTTTCTCGCCTGCTCGTTCTGGCTCGCGGACGTCTACATCCTTCAGGAGCGCCACCAGGATGCGCTTCACCTGTTCGAACGCCTCATCTCGGTTTCGAACGACGTCGGACTTTTTGCCGAGGAATACGATCCGCACGGGCGGGAGATGCTGGGGAACTTTCCTCAAGCCTTCAGTCACGTAGGCCTGATTGTCACGGCGCTCAATCTTTCGCGGGTGAAGGGGCCCGCGGACGAGCGTGCCGAAGCAGACCCGGACAACGCGGAAGTGGTCGCATGATGGTGCTATCCAGCGCATTTGATGGTTGCTGAATGGAGAGCTTCTCCAGTGGATCGCCATGGTGCGAGAGTTGCGAAAGCCGATCCTCGACGTCCGAAAACCCAATCTGTCGAGGAGGGATGTCATTTCGAATCCCGTACCACAGTCTCTCCGACATGGCGCCGGTCACTCGTCCCAGTCCCGTCGGCCGGCCACTCGGCGGGGCGTCCTGTCGTCTCTCCGACACCTTGCTCCATCGCGCCGCCATTTCCTCCATTGCCCGCCATCCAATAATGGAGATCCGCCGCCAACCCCGTTGGAAGAAAGCCAGCAATATCCGCGTCCTATGAAGCCGTTGGAATTTCCAACGATCTCCCGATAGCTCCATTTTCGTTCCATCGCCGTCCATCGACGGTCACGCTTCCATTGTCCAAATTTTCGAATGGAGGAAAGCCAATAAAATCAGTGACTTTTTGGAGAGGTCAGAAGTGATGTAGCACGTCAACCATGATGTCCGGTCAGCGACAGCCAAGTTGGCTGGTGCTGCTGCGGCTGGGGTGGTGGTTGTCGTCAGGTTTGGCTGTCGCTCCCTGGTTCGGTTTGGTTGTCGCTGAGGCTGTCGCGGACGATTGGCGGTCCGCCGTCGATCCGTATTGCGGCGGAGCGTCGTCGGTAGCTTTCGGCGTTCATTTCAAGGATGGTCGCGTGGTGGACGAGGCGGTCGATGGCGGCGACAGCGACAGCCTGCTCGGGGAAGACTCGGTCCCATGCGCTGAAGGGCTGATTGGCGGCGATGGCGAGGCTGCGATGCTCGTATCGCCGGGCGATCAGCTCGAACAGTACACTGGTCTCGGCCAGATCCTTGTTGGCGTAGGTGATGTCGTCGAGGATCAGGAGGTCGAACTTGTCGAGCTTTCCCAGAGCCGCCTCCAGGGCGAGGTCGCGGCGGGCGGCCTGTAGCCGCTGCACGAGATCGGTGGTGCGGGTATAGAGGACGCGGTAGCCGGCCTCCACCAGGGCATGGCCGACGGCCGCCAGCAGATGCGTCTTGCCACTGCCGGAGTTGCCAATGGCGACCAGATTGTCGCCGGTCTCGATCCAGTCGCCGGCGGCGAGCGCGGTGACCCTGGCCTTCGGCACGGTGGGCAGCGCGGCAAAGTCGAAGGTCGCCAGGGTTTTGCCGGCAGGCAACTTGGCCTGGAGGAGGTGACGCTGGATACGGCGACTGTCGCGATCGGCCAGCTCGAGTTCGGCCAGGGCGGCGAGGAAGCGGGCGGCCTGCCACCCCTCGGCGTCGGCGCGCCCGGCCAGGTCGCTCCAGTGCCGCTGGAAGCTGGGCAGGCGCAGGGCGGTGAGCATGGCCGGCAGGGTGTGGATATCGACGTGGACGCTCATCGGCTGGCCTCCAGCAGGCTGTCGTAGCTGGCAAGCGGCGTCAGAACGACCGTCACGTCATCGGGAATGGTGCGNCGAGGTGGCGCTGGATACGGCGACTGTCGCGATCGGCCAGCTCGAGTTCGGCCAGGGCGGCGAGGAAGCGGGCGGCCTGCCACCCCTCGGCGTCGGCGCGCCCGGCCAGGTCGCTCCAGTGCCGCTGGAAGCTGGGCAGGCGCAGGGCGGTGAGCATGGCCGGCAGGGTGTGGATATCGACGTGGACGCTCATCGGCTGACCTCCAGCAGGCTGTCGTAGCTGGCAAGCGGCGTCAGAACGACCGTCACGTCATCGGGAATGGTGCGCCCACGCTGGGTGATGCGGGTCCGCAGCAGGGCCGGATCGGGCAAGCATGCGGCCGCCAGATCGGCGGCGATCAATGCGGCGAGTTGGGCCTCGCATACCTCCTCGTGGGCCAGTGCCAGCAGGGTGACCATGCGCTTGCAGGCGTCCTTGCGCGGCAGCGCCTTGTCGAGGGCCGCCCAAGCCTGGCGATACTCATCCCGCGGGAACAGGCTGTCGCGATAGAGCGAGCCGGCGAGCGCCATCGGCTTGCGCTGCAGGGCGTGGATGACATGGCGGTAGTCGACGACATGAACACGTCGGCCACCGCCGCCGGCGCGCACCCGGCGATGGGTGACGACGTGGGTGTTGCCGAGGAAGGCCTCGACGCGGGCATCATAGAGATGGACGCGCAGGCGATGGCCGATCAGCCGGCTGGGCGCGCTGTAGAACACACCGGCGGCCTGGAACCCGCCGGTGTGTGTGACCGGCGCGACGATCTCGACGAAGTCGGTGGTGCGGCGGGGCGGCAAGGCCCCCAGGCTGGTCAACTCGGTTGCCAGGCCGTCACGACGGTGCCGGTTGCGCCGGGCCACCGTCTCGTCGAGGAAGCGGCGGTAGGAGGCGATGCTGTCGAAGTCGCGGCTGCCGCGCAGGATCAGCGCNGCCGATCAGCCGGCTGGGCGCGCTGTAGAACACACCGGCGGCCTGGAACCCGCCGGTGCGTGTGACCGGCGCGACGATCTCGACGAAGTCGGTGGTGCGGCGCGGCGGCAAGGCCCCCAGGCTGGTCAACTCGGTTGCCAGGCCGTCACGACGGTGCCGGTTGCGCCGGGCCACCGTCTCGTCGAGGAAGCGGCGGTAGGAGGCGATGCTGTCGAAGTCGCGGCTGCCGCGCAGGATCAGCGCCTGGTCGAGGGCGACCTTGAGATGACCGTGATGGGCCTCGACGGCGCCGTTCTCATGCGCTTCGCCAGGATTGNGCTCGCTTGCCAGGCCGTCACGACGGTGCCGGTTGCGCCGGGCCACCGTCTCGTCGAGGAAGCGGCGGTAGGAGGCGATGCTGTCGAAGTCGCGGCTGCCGCGCAGGATCAGCGCCTGGTCGAGGGCGACCTTGAGATGGCCGTGATGAGCCTCGACGGCGCCGTTCTCATGCGCTTCGCCAGGATTGTTGCGGCTCGGCTTCAGGCCGTAGTGGTCGCACAGCGCCTGATAGCGGCGGGTGATGTCCTCGGTCTGGTCCCG